>NZ_JBATVM010000072.1:0-7001 GCF_049671765.1 Psychrilyobacter sp. | reverse complement strand
TTAAACATCCTAAGGGGTGTTTTTTTTTATAAAAAAATAGAACTTTCTCCTTGTTTTCCTGTCTTTTATAAAGAAGGGGATTAGGGGGAAGTTCTGAAAGATATTTAAGCTTTGGAGGATATTTTTCCTAGATTAGGTTCTTTAATAAAATTTTGACATTATATTCCACATGTTATATATTGTACATGTAGAGTATAAATTAAAATTAAAGGAGTTATTTATGTCATTAAAACACGGAATACTTGGTTTATTAACTTATAAATCAATGACAGGATATGATTTGATGAAAGTATTCGATGAATCATTGGCTTTTTTTTGGAAGGCTCAAACGAGTCAAATTTATCGTGAATTAGGTTTAATTGAAAAGAAAGGCTGGGTTAATTCTGAAATAATACAACAGAGCGATAAACCTAATAAAAAAGTTTTTACACTAACTGATCAAGGTAAAGAAGAACTCATAAAATGGTTGGATGGTCATTCACCAATTAAAGTCATGGATTTTAGAGATGAAATGACAATGAGAGTTTTTTTTAGTGCTACTTCTGACGATGAAAAATTATTAGAAGAATTAATAGAATATAAATCTTTAAATAAATTTTTTTATGAGAAACTTAAAAAAGTAGAATTAGAACTTGATATTAAGTCTCAATACATTGGAAAACCAAGAGAAAAAATTTATTGGCTCATGGCTATTAAAAGAGGGATTATTAATGCACAAGCAAATATAAATTGGGTGGATGAATGCTTAATACTTTTGGAGGGAAAGGAGGAGATATAATATTGAAAAAAATACTAATTCTTAATGGAAGCCCTAGAGGAAAAAGAGGAAATACAGCAAAATTAGTCGAGGCTTTTATTGAAGGCTATTTGAGTGTAAATCCTAATGTAAGCATTAATCATGTAGAGTTAAAAAACTTTAACATTAATGGATGTATTGGTTGTTTTAATTGTTGGAAGAAAACTCCTGGAAAATGTATACACCAAGATGATATGGAAAAATTAATAGAGATATATTTAGAGTCAGACATTATAATTTGGGCAACACCGTTATATCATCACGGGATGACATCTATTTTAAAAAAGTTTATAGAACGTACTCTGCCTCTTAATTTGCCTTATATAGTTAAAAATAATGGGATATATGGACATCCAAAAAGATATGGTGTTTCAGAGAAGAAAAATATAGTTATATCTAACTGCGGTTTTCCAGAATATAATAATTTTGATATTATAATGCAGACATTTTCTAAAATAACAAATGGTGGGGTTAACGAGAAAATATTATGTGTAATGGGAGAATTATTATCTAGAAAACCACTACAAAGCAAAATTCAATGGTATTATGATACCGTTAATAAGGCTGGTATTGAGTTTGCAAATAATTATAAATTTTCAGAGAGTACCAAAACTCTGCTATGTAAATCATTGGTTCCATTAGAAAGTTTTATAGAGATGGCAAACTTGAGTTGGGAAGCCAAAGGAGAAATACCACCAACTTTAGAAAAAGCAATGGGATTGGAGAAAACCCTAAATTTATTAGAGGCAAAAGAAAATTTAAGAGGATTTAATTATTTGAAATTAATGAAACATAGTTTTAATAAAGTAAATTCAAAAGGGTATAATTCAATACTTGAAATAGAATTTATAGATATTAAAGAAACTCATCATTTTATTATTAAAGACCAAATATGTGAATTAAAGGAAGGGAAAAGTTTATCATATACTACAAAGATATTAACCCCATATACAATTTGGGTGAAAATATCAAATGGTGAATTAGATGGTTCACAGGCAATGGTGGACGGATTATATAAAGTGAAGGGTGATTTAGATTTTTTAATGAAAATGAATTCAATATTTGGGAGTAATAAAACAGAAAAATGTGAGAGGCAAAAACTTAAAGACAAGAAAATATTAGGATTAAATGGTGATAAATGGATGAGTGTTCAATTTATTCCATGGATTATATCGTGGTTAGCAATTAGTTCTAATGGTATTTTTGGAATTTGGATTCCACTTTTAATAACTGTTATAATCATTGGTATTAAGAGAAAATATGATGAGATTACATATTTTGAGAAATCAAGTTTTTTATATTTTTTTATAATTGGAATTGCACAACTTACGGAAATGTCAATTATTGGTGACAAAGGAATGATTTTAAATTATTTTTCAATTGCAATAATATGGGGAGTATCGCTATTAGACAAGAAACCATTGACTTCGGATTATTCAAAATATACAGTTGAAGGTAATGTGAGTCAAAATATTATTTTCAAAAAAACAAATGAAAATTTAACGTTATTTTGGAGTATAATGTTTTTAATTCAAGGATGTATATTTATTGGGCTTTATAATATTGAAAAAATTCAATATACTCCATATATATATATATTAAATATTTTAGCTCTGAAATTTACAAAATGGTATTCTGAGTGGTATCCTAAAAAAATTATGCAAGGGTAAAAGATCAAATATAGGAAGTTCTAGAAAATTAAACATTAATTAGGATGTTTTTTTACAAAAAAGTCCCTAAATATTTTTTAGGGACTTTTTCTATAAGTTTATTTCTTACTCCTCAAAGTTATAATTACTCCTGATATGATCATAATTCCTGCTAAAACTTTAGGTAGCGTAATAACTTCTCCTAAGATAAAGTATGCCATTATCATAGAAAATAAAGGGACTAAGTTAATATATAGAGAGGTTTTGGCAGGTCCTATTCTTTTTACCGATACTTGTTGAATTAAATATGCTATGACCGAAGCAAAGATCGACATATATATTAGACTGCTCCATCCTGTCCAAGTAGTATTAGGCAGAAAACTCATGGGGTTTTCATAAATCACCATGGGAATCAAAAGGATTACACAAAATAAAAACACATAAAATGTAAGTTTTATAGGTGCAATACGTCCTACAATTCCCTTTAAAACTATAAAATAAAGAGAAAAAGATAGGATAGCTAAGAGCATGGAGATATCTCCAACATTAAAATTCATATTTTTAATTACATCTATGGAACCATTAGTGACTATCATAGCTACTCCTAAAAAGGAGAGGAATATGCCTACAATTGCTTTTTTAGGAAATTTTTCTTTTAAAAATAAAGATGCCATAAGAGTAGTAATGATTGGATTCATAGCTGCTATAAGTGAAGTATTAACACTACTTGTATACTTTAATGCTGTAAAAAAGAGTACATGGTATCCCACCATTCCAAGGAGGGACAAAAGGATTATTCTAGGGATGTCTGATTTTTCTAAAGATAGATCTTCTCCTCTTTTCAACATGATTAAAAATAAAACTACAGCTGCTATTAAAAATCTAAAAAATGTTAGGGAATACACTGGAAATTCGGCTATGGAAAATTTACCAGCTATAAAAGCTCCTGAAAAAAATAGTGTTGCAATGACCATTAAATTTTTATTTATCAACTCTTTTATCTTGTTTTTATTTAAACCTAAAATCTCGTTATTCATCTCACTCCTCCTTAAATTTCTTATAATTAGATACATTCTAGCAGTAATAAATTTTTTTTACAATAGTCTTTAAAATTAATATAATTTATTTTTATTATTTTTTTAAGTATAAATTAATTCTATTGTATTTTATAAAAGGATATGTTAATATTCTAGAACGGTATGAAGGACCGTAATTTCCTAATCGATTTTGGAAGATGTTTGGGAATGAAAACATCTTCCTTTTTTATGTATTAGGGATATAATTAAGGAGTGTGGTAGCGTGGAAATGTTGAAGAGAGTTATTGATAGTCTCAATGGTTTTTTATGGGGGACTAATTTGTTAGTTGTAATGTTGTTAGGTGTAGGGATCTACTTTACAGTAAAAACCAGGTTTGTTCAATTTAGGTTATTTAAACACATGGTAAAATTGCTAGTAGATAAAGGTGAAAAAACTACAGAAGGAATATCATCCTTTCAGGCTTTTTGTATAAGTACAGCCTCTAGGGTAGGAACAGGGAATTTAGCAGGAGTAGTAGCGGCAATCTCAGTAGGAGGACCGGGAGCTATATTCTGGATGTGGATAGTTGGCATATTAGGAGCTTCTACAGGTTTTGCAGAAGCAACCTTAGCACAATTACATAGGGTAAGAAAAAAAGACGGAACATTAACAGGGGGATCGGCATATTATGTCGAAAAAGCCCTAGGAAATAGAAAATTTGGTATATTGTTTGTATTAGCTTCAATTTTTTGCTTTTTAGGAGTAAGTGCAATAACAGCTAATTCTGTAACGGTATCTTTTAATAATGCATTTGGAATAGATAAAACTATCATGAGTTTTTTATTGATAGGTTTTACTGGGATACTTACCTTTGGTAAAGTCAGTAAAATTCCTAAGATTTTGGAAAAATTAGTACCTATAATGGCTGCCATCTATCTATTGTTGGTATTTGTAATAATATTAAAAAATATTGAGATAATACCTAGAGTTTTAGGAGAGATCGTTAGTGGAGCTTTTGGCTTTAAACAAGCTGTTGGCGGTGGAATAGGTGCAATAGTAATGGCTGGTGTAAAGAGAGGGCTATTTTCTAACGAAGCAGGTCTTGGGACAGCTACATCAGTGGCTGCTACAGCAGAGGTAAGTCATCCAGTAAAGCAGGGGCTGACTCAAAGTTTAGGAGTTTTTGTGGATACTTTGGTAATCTGTACCTCTACAGCTATGATCATGCTACTAGCTGATAAAGGAGCTATAGAGGGTTTATCTGGAATGGAGCTTTTACAAGGGGCTATGAACTATCACTTTGGAGCTTTTGGAGTAAACTTCATAGCATTGATCTTATTTTTATTCTCATTTAGTACAATTTTGGGGATTGGATATTATGCTCAAACAAATTTGAACTATATCAGTGATAAAAACTATCTAAAGACAGTATATAAAGTTTTAGTTTTAATAATGATCTTATTTGGAGGAGTAAACCAAAGTGCTGTAGTATGGTCTTTAGCTGATCTGGGATTAGGATTTATGGGTGTTATTAACTTAACCGCTTTATTTATCTTAAGAAAACAATGTTTGGGGTCATTAGAAGATTATGATTTTAATGTATTATCTAAGAAAAAATGGGTAGCGAATTAAAAGCTCGCGGCGACACTTTTAAAGGCAGAGAAAATTTCTCTGCCTTTTTTTTGTAAAATAAAAAATAAAAGGGATAATTTTTTTTATTATTATTAATTTAGATGTAATAAGGTCGATTATATTTGTATCGTATTGCACGACTACAAATATAATAAATAAGGGATTATATAATTAAATTATATAATCCCTTATTTATTATAAAATTTGAAGAAGGTTTAGGAGTGTTTCTCTAAACTCTATGTCATTATTAGCTTTTCTTTTTTTAGGACCCTTGGTTCTTCCCCCAGAAGCTCTAATTTTTGCACTCATATGTCTAGAGAACATCAATGAATCAATATTAAATTTATTATAAATAAATCCATTAGGATGGATAACACTATGAGTTTTTTCTAAGATAATAGTTGCTAGTCCATAATCTTGAGTGATAACTATATCTTCCTTTGTAGAAATTCTCATGATTTCTAAATCAACAGAATCATCTCCTTTTTCAACTTGAATAACTTTAAAATCTCCTTTTAATTCATGAGCTGTGTCTACGACCATGATTAATTCTAAATTATACTTCTTAGTTAACTCTATACATATGGATTTTACACCCTTTGGACAGGCATCAGCATCTATTACTATTCTCAATTTTATTCCTCCTACATCAATATTATCTATCTAGATAATATCATATTATATAAAATAATCAAAAGGCCAGTAGAATAGGACTTACTTTATCATCACTTATTGAATATAAGATTGAAATTATGTATATTGTTTAGAAGAATATTTAAAACACCTTCAACTGTTTTTCTCTTTCAAATAATTAAAATGTATGAAGTTAAAAAATATGAATAAAAATTAGAAATTTAAGGTATTATAAAAAATAGAAAAAAATGAATAGAAGGAAAAAACTTAATATAACATATATCTATTAAGACTATATCAGATTAATTTTGTGGTGATTATGTTAAAATAATATTAATGAAGAAAGAAATGTGCTTTCTTTAAATTAAAAAAAGGGAGGGGGAGAATAATATGAAAAAACTATTAATAATGATAATGTTTATAACCGTTTTTATAGTTGGGATGGCTAGGTCTAAAGCACCCAAAGATTATTCTATATATGCAACAAATACTTTAATAAGCCCAGAAACTGCAAATAAAATGATAGAGAGTGAAACTGATTTAGTAATTTTAGATGTAAGAAAAAAAGAAAATTTTGAAAAAGAACATGTAAGAGAGTCCTTTCAAATTTGGAAAACTGATTTTTCTGCTGATAAAGGGGAATATAAATATGATGATATGAGAGCTACTCCTTCAAAAATAGCTAGAATATTAGGTTCATACGGAATCACTCCTAAGACACATATTTTATTACTAGGTGAAGGAGGAGACTATGAGGTGGCCAGATTATGGTGGATATTAGACATGTATGGCCATGAAAATATATCTATAATAGATGGTGGAATAGTTGGATGGAAGTTGGCTAAATTAAAAGTAGTAGGAGGGGCTATAGCAAAACCAAAAATTCCTGCAATATACAAGTTTAGAAGTTCAGTAGATCTATCTAGATCAGCGAATTTAGAAGATGTGAAAGTTGCAATGTCAAATGATACGGTGATCTTAGATACAAGATCTTTTTTTGAATCTGATGGTTTAATTTCAGGTGAAAAAACATTCATTAAAGGGCGAATTTCAGGGTCAGATAATATTCCATGGGATATTGTGGTAGAAGAGGATAAAACATTTAGTTCATCTAAAGAAATAAAAGAAGTTTTGAATAAACATGGGATTACAAAAGATATGTCAGTTATTTTATACTCTGAATCAGGAATGCAATCAGCTCATATGACCTTTGTATTAAGAGAATTGTTGGGATATAAAGATGTTAAAAATTATGATGGTTCATGGATTCAGTG
>NZ_JBATVM010000071.1:0-7175 GCF_049671765.1 Psychrilyobacter sp. | reverse complement strand
GTTCTTTCTATGATCTCATCTTGGAGTACTTTATCTAAATTATTGAATAGGTCACTATAACCTGCAACTCTAACAATTAGGTCTTTATTTTCATCAGGATTTTTCTGAGCCTCAATAAGTATTTTTTTATCTATAACATTAAACTGTATATGGTGACCATCCATATTAAAATACGATCTCACTAAAGCAGACATGTTTTCAAGTCCTGTTTCTCCCTCTACGACTTTAGGAGTAAATTTTTGATTTAGTAGAGTTCCCCCTGTAATAAGATGATCCATCTTAGACGCAGATTTAATAACTGCTGTAGGACCATTTCTGTCAGCACCTTTTTCTGGAGATATTCCCTCTGGCAGTGGCTTATGTGCTAACCGTCCATTAGGAGTAGCTCCAATTACAGCTCCAAAATAAACATGACAAGTAGTAGGCAGCATATTTATTCTATACTCTCCACCTTTCATATTTGGTCTCCCTGAAACTTCACTGTGATACATCTTAAATACCCTATTCATTATATTATCAGCATAGTCATCGTCATTTCCATATTTAGGAGTTCGGTTAGATACTATATTTTTGATTATACCATAATCCTCAAAGTTATTTTCCATAGCAAGAAGTAATTCTTCTAAAGTAAATTTATTTTTTTCAAAGACATTGTATTTGATAGCAGAGAGAGAATCAGTTATTGTGCCTATTCCAACTCCTTGGACATAACTAACGTTATATCTAGCTCCTCCACCATTATAATCTTTTCCATTTGTGATACAGTCATCTATTACAACAGACATAAATGGAGCAGGCATATAGTTCATATAGATAGATTCTATTATATTGTTTCCTTCTAATTTAATGTCTACAAAATATTTCAATTGAATTGAGAATGCTTCCATTAACTCTTCATAATTTTTAAATTCCTTAGGATCACCGGTTTTGGGTCCTATCTGTGTATTTGTTTCTCTATCAATTCCATTATATAATGTTATATCTAGAACCTTTGGTAGATTGAAATATCCAGTTAAAATGTATGCTTCCTTTCCATATACCCCTGTCTCGATACATCCACTGCATCCAGCTTGTCTTGCATCAGCTATAGTTTTTCCTGCATTTAGGAGCTCTTGAATAATGGCTTCAGTGTTATAAAAAGCAGGTTGTCCCCAACCTTTTCTCGAGATATCACAGGCTTTTTTTAAGAAATCATCTGGTGTTTTACGACTTATTTGCACATTAGAGCTAGGTTGAAGGAGTTTCATCTCGTCCATAACTTCTAAAATAAGGTATGATATATCGTTTACCCCGTCTTTTCCATCAGGAGTTATACCCCCAGTATTTATATTGGCAAAATCTGTATATGTACCACTTTCTTTTAGTGTAACTCCTACTTTTGGAGGAGCAGGTTGGTTATTAAATTTTATCCAGAAACATTCTAATAATTCACGAGCACCATCTTCAGTTATGTTATTATTATCTAGATCAGTTTGATAAAATGGATTTAGATGTTGATCTAATCTTCCTGGACTAAATGCATCCCAAATATTTAACTCTGTAGTTACCCCAATATGTACAAACCAGTACATCTGGATAGCTTGAGCAAATGTTTTAGGTTTATTTGCCGGGACTGTTTTGCAATTTTCTGCAATTTGAAGAAGTTCAATCTTTCTTTGAGGGTCCTCTTCTTTTTCTGCTAATTCTTTTGCGTATTCAGCATATCTTTGACCATAAATTATAATGGCGTCACAGCAAATACTCATTCCTTTGAGTTGTTCTTTCTTACTCATAGCATCTTTATCATTAAAAAAATCTAAATTACTAATCTCATTTTTTATCTGTGCTTTAAATTCAGAGAATCCTTTTCCATAGATCTTATGATCACAGACAGTATGCCCTGGAGCTCTTTGCTCCATGAATTCAGTAAATATTCCATTGTTATAGCAATATTTCCAGTCATCTCCCATATTTGAGATGATCTTATTTCTAGTAGCTCTTTCATTCCAATATGGGATTATTTCCTCTTCCTGGATTTTAAAAGCGTCATCACTAACTTTATATGAAATTTTTTCTCTGATATTCATAATTTTAAAATCATCCATAGTGTGACAGCATAATTCTGGATATGTAGGAGTTCCTGCAGGATTTTCTCCTTTTTCTCCTACGATCAACTCTCCTTCACCTATATAAAGAGTCCTATTTTTCATAAAATATTCAAAGGATTTGGCTCTGAGCACTGGGATGGAAACTTTACCTTCATACATCTTATAAGCTTCTGTTATTAATTTAGCTCTTTCAATGGAAATATGTGGAATAGCTTCTACACTTAATTTTCTTAATATCTTAGTTCTATTATTAGATCCTCTCAACATTCTTTACCCTCCTATTTCTACTGTATATTTTTTTTCAAATATTTTTTTTATTTTTTCAACCAAATCTTTATTAGGAACTTTCATTACTTTATTTTTAAAATTTAAATTTAGTTTGTTATATTTATGTTTACCAATTTCGTGATAGGGCAATAAACTTATCTTTTCAACATTTATACCATCAATAAGATCTAATATTCCTTGAATTTCAGCATCACTGGTATTTATACCTTCTATTAGTGGGATTCTAATAAAAATTCTAGAACTTAAAGAACTGAGGAGCTTAAGATTTTCAAAAATCAATTTATTGTCAACACCTGTGAACTCTAAATGTTTTTTAGAATCAATAATTTTAATATCATATAAAAATATATCTATATATTGAGAAATTTTCTCTAAATGCTCCTTACTAACAAAACCACAAGTATCTAAAGCCACTGAAACTCCTCTTTTTTTCAAAAGTCTAGCAATTTCAATAGTAAATTCCCCCTGATTGAGAGCTTCTCCTCCAGAGAGAGTCACCCCACCATTGGAATTTTTGAAAAATTCTTGGTCTTTCATCACTTCATGAACTAAATCTCTAGGATTTATATCTCTGCCAACTAGTTCTCTAGCTCCACTGACACAATGGTCAATACATTTTTCACATAAAATACAGTTATCTAGATTAGTTATAATTTTATCATTATTTAGCTCTATACAATTATTTAAGCAAGAGTTTATACAATTTTGACAATTAGTACATTTTTCATTATCATACATAATTTCATTTTTAAAACTCTGGCTTTCAGGATTATGGCACCAAAGACAAGTCATAGGGCATCCCTTAAAAAAAACAGTAGTTCTAATTCCTGGTCCATTATGGATAGAACATCTTTGAATATTTAAAATTTTTCCTTTCATAACACCTCCATTTTATTTTGTTTTCTAAGATAAAATTAAGCGTTTTTCCTTGTTATTTATTGTAAAATAAGAATCAGAAAATATTTTCAACTATAAAATAAAGAGATTTCTTATATTACTTTAGTATATTACATTTTGAACAATTAACAAAGGTTTTATTGCGTAAAATTGTTTTATTTATTTACTATATTTGCTTTATACCCATAGTGTGCTAAAATGTGAAGAGGGAAATCAAAAAGAAGGAGTTACTATGAACAAAACTGTAGGAAATCGTATAAAGAAATTAAGAACTAAAAGAAAAATGACATTAAAAGAATTGAGTTTCCTTTCGGATCTTTCAGTAGGATTTTTATCACAATTGGAAAGAGGAATGTCTAGTGTTGCAATTGATGATCTTGAGAAATTATCAAGGATATTTGATGTTGATATGAGCTTCTTTTTTACTCATGCAACAAATGAAAAGAGTTATGTGATGAAATCTTATGAAAGAAGAGTTTCACCAATTGCTAGAGGGAATTCTATTCAGTATTATCTTTCTAAAGTAATAGAGGATAAACAACTACTTCCAAGACTTATTGAACTTTTACCAGGACATAAAAGCTCTGCACTAGAAAGAGAACATGAGCATGAAGGTGAGGAATTTATATATGTACTAGAAGGGATACTCACTCTTATAGTAGATGGAATAAAGACCGATTTATATCCAGAATATACTGCACATTATTTAACATCATCACCACATAATTGGGTAAATAGCACTAATAAGACAGTAAAGTTTATTACTGTAAATACTCCTAATTTTTTAGTAGATGCAGATGGGGAAGTGTTTTATAAAAATCCAGATAAAAAAATAGAAAAATAAAAATCTCATAGATATATTTATGAGGTTTTTTTATTAAAACAAGTTTATAAATTGTAAAATGAAATGTTCTACTAAGTAAAGAAAAGACTCATGATAATATATATGTTAAATTCTGCTAAAACTTGCAATTTACAGATAATAATATTTTTATAGTTTAATTTTGAATTTTTTCAAATGTGCGTTATAATAGTATTTAGGTTATTTATAGCGAATCGTTAAAACAGGAGAAAATATATGAATATTATTAAATTTAAAGATGTAGCAAAATCACATTTAACTCAAAAGTTATATGAAAATGTTAATTTAGAGATCAATAAAGGAGAGAAGATTACTATTGTTGGTAATAATGGAAGTGGGAAATCAACTTTATTAAAATTAATAAATGAAGACGAGTACCCAACTTATGGGGACATACTAATTGAAGAGGAAGCACAAATTGCTTACTTTGATCAATTTGGAGAAACAAATTTAGATAAATCAGTAAAAGAATTATTAGACTCACCATTTGATCATATAGTAAAAGCTCAAGTTTACTTAGAAGAAGTTTCAATTCAGTTTACTGGTGAAGCAGATAATGATGAAAAAGTAATGGAAGAATTTCAAAAAGCTTCAGATTTTTTTGAAAGTTTAGGAGGATATGACTATATTCATTTACAGTCTGAATTTATAGATGTATTTGAATTAGGTAGCAAATTAGATAGAAAATTTAAAGATTTAAGTGGGGGAGAAAAGCAATATGTAAGGCTTGCAATAGCTTTATTCAAAGAATCTAACCTTGTAATATTGGATGAACCATTATCATATTTTGATAAAAAGAAGACTGCTTGGTTAGCCAACTTTATTACTAAAAGTTCTAAAGCATTTTTAGTTATTTCTCATAGTGTTGACTTTATTAGATCATTTTCTAATAAATTTTTTGATGTAGATAATTTTAAAGTAACTACATATGAAGGGGACTATAGAACTTATCAAAAGGACAAAAAGATACAACTAAAGGAAGAAAAGAAAGAAAATAGAGAAAAAGATTTTGAAATAGAAAAAACTCGTGAAAGAATTAAGCAAAAAGAAATATTGGTACAAGGAGTCGGGAATAATCATTCTCATGCTGTAATCTTAAGAAGGATGGAAAAAGAATTAGAAAGATTAGAAAATGGGAAAAATGTACATTCTAAAGAATCTGAATATGCATATAATTCTAGTCCGGAAGAATATTTTACAATTAATAAAGAAATTGGGGATATAATAGCTTCTGTTAATAATGTTTCTAAGGAATTTCCCGAAAAAACATTATATAAAGATGTTAACTTTGAAATATTAAAGAATAGTAAAATATGTATTGTCGGAGAAAATGGTGCTGGGAAATCAACTTTATTAAAGATGATTTTAGGAGAAGAAGTCCCTACTACAGGAACTATTGATATAAACCCCAAGGCAAAATTCTCTTATATAGAGCAAGAAACTATCTTAGAAGATGAAAATATGAGGATTACAGAATATATTCATGATAAAACTGGTCTAAACCAAGATTTTATCGAAGGAGCTATTGACTCTCTTTTCAATTACGAAGAAGAATTTAGAAGTAAAAAATTATATATGTTAAGTGGTGGAGAGAAAAAGAGATTAGAAATATTTACTAATATCTTAGCTGAAACTCACTTACTTGTAATAGATGAACCATCTACTTATATGGATAGTTACTCTAGGTCTACAATTGCAAATATGTTAAATGAATATCATGGTGCCGTTGTCTTAGTAACTCATGACAAAGAACTATTAAGAATGATTAATTTTGAAATATTTGATATTAGAGACAGATTATTTAGAGAGAAAGAAAGAGGTTAAAAAATAACTGATTTCTAAATTCCATCCTTTTTCAAGGATATACATGTGAGATAATAATTTAAGTATTTAAAAGCTAACTTCTCTACAAATAGAGGAGTTAGCTTTTTTAATTTTTCAAATATTTGTATTTCTTAATTCCCCATAGTTGACAAAGAGTTTTTTATAAAAAAAGAAATAATAAATAATAGAGTATAAAATTTAATAAATATGACTTAATATTTGATTAAGCTTTTTTTTACCCATAATAAATATGATACACTGATATTAAAACATTTATATAAATTTTCCAAGAGGTGATACCAATGAAAAAAAAGAAGTTATATCATCAAGAAGAATATCCAGATGCTAAAAATTTAGAATCGATAACTTTACAAAATGCTATTAAAAAGGGAGATATCTCTTGTAAAATATGTGATAGATAGTAAAATTTTATCATTCTTAAAAAATATAAAATTTAAATCAATTAGGAGTGTAAAATGGAAATTTTAAAAAACATATTTAAAAATGAAAAAAAAGTAGATGATAGCTTAGAAATTAAATTGAAAGATGAAATTACTTGTATTGATAATTTAAAATCTGAAAATTTTTTGAAAGAATATAATATAAAAGAATCTTTGAGTCCTATTTTTGAAACGTCAGAACTTTATAAAAAATTAAAAGAAATAGATTCTAGAGAAGAAGCAATCTTATTTTTGGAGGAAAGAAAAAAAATAGACTATAAAGAATATACTAAAATATTTATTAGTCGAACTATAACTACATTGAAGAAAAAAAAATATACTAAGAAAGATATAAATTTTTTAATAGATCAATTTGAAATATCCAACTTACTCATTCCTAATTTTAAAAAAATAAGGGGGAAAAATAAGGAAAACCTTATACGAGTGTTAAAGGAAAAATTAGAAATAGAAAGAGATCAAATGGTCAAAAGATCTTTTGAATATAATTTACAGATGTGGAAATTAACTCATAATAAATAGTAAAAAATTCTAATTTGTTTATAAGTTACAAATTTTTTTGTAATTTTTATTTAAAATGTCAATAAAATAAGGTTTAGAAGGACAGTATAAAATTACTGTCTTTTTATTTAGTGGGTCTATCCCGAATTACGTGTACATTCAATTCCTAACTACTAGAGGAGAGCTGTTAAAACGGCTCTTTTTTTACATATATTTTTCTACTTGTTCTGGATAAATTATCACTAACATTCTTAATAT
>NZ_JBATVM010000070.1:0-2332 GCF_049671765.1 Psychrilyobacter sp. | reverse complement strand
ATGAAGTGATTAAACTAATAGAAATTTTAAATAGTACGAGTGAAGAAGAGAAAAGAAAATATTTTTCTGCTCTAATTCATGAAAAAGAATTACTAGAGTATTTGGTGAAGTTAAAATTTACAGGGGATATATATGCTATGAGAGATGGAGAAATAGCTTATCCTAATGAACCTATAATTACTATAAAAGCTCCTATAATTCAAGCTAAAATTTTAGAAACTCCTATCTTAAATATAATGAATATGCAGATGGCAATAGCTACCAAAGCTTCTCGTGTAACTAGAGCTGCTTATCCTACTCCTGTACTATCATTTGGAAGTAGAAGAGCCCATGGGTTTAGTTCTGCCGTGGAAGGAAATAAAGCCGCCTACATTGGGGGATGTGCCACTCATTCAAATATTGTTACAGAATATAAATATGGTGTGCCTAGTATAGGAACTATGGCTCATTCATATATTCAGACTTTTGGTGTTGGAAGGGAAGCGGAAAAAGAATCTTTTGATAAATTTATAAAAAATAGAAAAAGTGGGAATAATCCTCTTATTCTTTTGATAGATACCTACAATACATTGAAAATAGGTATTCAAAATGCTATTGATTCATTTAAAGAAAATGGAATAGATGACTCCTATGAAGGAAATTATGGTATCAGAATTGACTCGGGAGATTTGGCATACTTATCTAAAAAATGTAGGCAATTATTAAATGAGGCTTCACTATATAAAGCTAAAATAGTCCTGACTAATGGATTGGATGAGAATTTAATAAGAGCTTTAAAAGAACAAGGCGTAGAAGTAGATTCCTATGGTGTGGGAGATGCTATTGCTGTAAGTAAATCAAATCCTTGTTTTGTAGGAGTATATAAGATTGTAGAAGTTGCTGGAAAATCGGTAATAAAATTATCTGAAGATGTCATTAAAATATCAAACCCTGGTTTTAAAGAGGTTTATAGAATTTATGATAAAAATGGTCTAGCTTATGCAGATTTAATAACTTTAACTGATAATGATGACGAAAAAAAGTTGTTGATAAATAATGAGACCTTAGAACTCAGAGATGAAAATTATGATTTTAAAAATGTGAGTCTTATAGGAGGAGAATATACTTATAAAAAACTTACTAAAATTTATGTAAAAGATGGTCAAATAACAAAAGAATATTTAAAGTTAAAAGATATAAAAAATTCAAGAAATTATTATTTAAAAGAATTGAAAAAAATATCAACTGAGAGAAAGAGACTAGAAAACCCTCATAAATATAAGGTGAACTTATCTCATGATTTAAAAAAGTTAAAATATAAACTTATAAATAAAATATCTAAACAAATTAAAGGTGAAATATAGGAAAATTAATACAAAGATATAAATGGGTCTATCCTAAATTACATGTACATTCAGTTCCTAACTACTAAAGGAGAGCTATTAAAACAGCTCTTCTTTTACATAAATTTTTACTTGTTCTGGATAAATCACCACAAACATTCTTAATTTTTTTGCTTTTCAGCTCATAAAAATTCCCTCCCTAATTACTAAATTATACCTCTAATAGTTAGGAAGGGAATATTTTAATTTATACTAAATTTTGGAAACACTCAAAAAAGTAACACAATACTACATCCAAATAAATATAATTTAGTTTTTTAATTGTTTGAATGTTTTAAAATTACCCTTCCTACTAATCTTGAATTTAGCATATCTTCTACTTTTTCTAGTATTTTTTCTAATTGAACTTCTTCAATTCCATTTTCTAACTGATTCCCTTTCCAAGAATCAGCTAACATCTTCCACACTTCTTCTCTTTTTCCTTTAGGGCATTGTACAGAATCAATTCCAATAAGGCGAACTCCTCTTAAAATAAATGGGTAAACATTCATATTATCAATATTTCCTCCAGCTATATTTCCGCAGGTAGTCACAACTCCACCGTATTTTAAAGATCTAATAGCTGTTGATAAAGGGTCTCCTCCTACTGTATCAATAACACCAGCCCAAGTTTGTTTTAACATTGCTTTATTAGATGTATCTTTAAATTCATCTCTACTTAAAGTGTCACTGGCACCTAATCCCAATAAAAATTTTCTTTTTTCTTCATTTTCAACTACACCTACTACCTCATAACCCAATTTAACTAAAAATTTAACTGTATGACTTCCTACTCCACCTGACGCTCCTGTTACAAGTATCGGCCCATCTTCGGGTTTTTTTATTGAAATTAATTCGTATACAGATAGTGCTGAAGTAAATCCAGCTGTTCCATAGATCATTGCTTCTTTCAAAGTTAAATTTTCAGGTTTTTTTATTATCCAGTTAGAAGGGACTCTTATATATTCTCC
>NZ_JBATVM010000069.1:0-5776 GCF_049671765.1 Psychrilyobacter sp. | reverse complement strand
CTTTTGGATATGCATATGGTGTTGCTGTCGGTACATTCTGTACTACTGGTGTCTTTTGAATTGCTTTTGGATATGCATATGGCACTGCTGTCGATGTCCCTCCATTTGAAAACGATACTACTGATAACGCTAATAATCCTATTAATACTTTTTTCATGTTATTCACTCTTTTTTCAAATTTTTCTAATTAAAAATTAATATTTGTTTTTACTTTGGTATTTTAGTTTTTTTTTATCCCAAACTCAACGTCAATTGTCGTTGCCTTAAATTTTTCAAAAAAAAAGGGGATTTTATATCCCTATTTTTCAAATTTTTCCTTATATTTATTCAGTTTTATCTGATTTTTTATAAATATCTTATTTTCTGTCTTTTCTATAATTTCTTCACCTATAAGATTTTTTAATAACCTCTGGAGTGTTCTTAAATTTATGTTGAGATGTTCAGAAATCTCTTTAGAAGTGCCTATATTTAATACTTTATGATTTTCTAAATACTTTATGAAAAACTCTTCATCTGAATAGATACTTTTAAGTAGAAGGTGATTAAACTCTTTAAAGTGATCTTCTACTCCTATGGTTATAATTTTTTCAAGAACTGCAGATTTACCTTTAAACTCCAAATCTAAAATTTTTTCAAGGGGTAGATAAGCAATTGTAGAATCTTCTTTAACTATAACATCTACATCAAAAGGTCTGAAACGTTCTGGCCCTTTTCTATTAGAAAGAGAAAAACTCAATCCTGGAATATCTCCTTCGAAAAAATTTCTATAAAATTCTCCGCCTTCAGGAGTATATATGATATGTTGAGTTTTACCTTCTATTAAAAGGTATGTATTAAATTGTTCAAATCGCTCATAAAAAATAGAAGTTCCCTTAGCCAAGTTTTCAATAGACATAAGGTCTTCAAATTCAGTTCCGATAAGTTCTTCAAAATTAATTTTATATAGTATTTCTGCTTTAGTAGTCATAGAATCCATCCTTTACTATAAATTATTTATTAAAGAAATTATAACATATTTATTTGGCTAAGACTATAAAAAATAAGACTCCTTCACATTAATATTAGAGATCATAGCTGTACTATTTTAAATTAATTTATTAAAAAAATAAGGCCTCCAATTGTAAAGATGGAGACTATTGTTCCAAGAACTGTAACTGCTGCAGTCTCTTTTTCATAGGTTTTAAATTTTGCAGAAAACATAGGTGCTGTAGAAGCTGTAGGCATAGCTGAAACAATAAGGATTTCATTGAATAGATTCCCAGTGATTCCCATTTTTATCATCACAAAATAAAATATTAATGGAGAAGTAATGTTTCTTATAAATATTAATAATGCTACTTCATGGGAAATAGAAATCCTAGTATATGCCATAAAAAGCCCTGTTGTAAAAAGTGAAATAGCTGGAGCTGTATCTCCTAAAATTTTAAAGCTAGATGTAATATATTCTGGTATCGATAGATGAAAAAATGAGAAAATAAGCCCTAAAATAGGTGCAAATATAACGGGAGTTTTAGCTAAATTAAGTAGTTGTATGCCTATTGATTTAAAACTAACACTCTTGGGATCGTCGTGATACTCCACTAAAAACATTGTAATAGGAGTTACTAATAGGAAAACAAGGAGACTCCCGATAACAACAACCGCTATTCCTTCATCTCCATATAGGTGTGAAATTATAGGAATTCCCATAAAAGCTGCATTTGGAAAAGCAGACATAAGTGATGCTTGAGAAGTTTCTTTAGGATGCTTTTTAAATTTATAATGGTATATGATATATGTTTTAATATACGTCAATAATAAACCAATACTTATTACTATGACTACATTTACATTGAGAAATGATTCTATAGGTTTAGTAGCGGTCATATTAAATAATAGAGCTGGAGTTGCGAGTAAAATTATAAAATCAACCAGTGATTTTGAGTGTTCTTCTTTGAATATTCCTTTTTTACCAGCATACCAACCTATAAAGATAGTAAAAAATAATGGAAACAAAACATTAATAATTAGTAAAATCATAACTTTTCTCTATTTTTGTCTAATATTTTATTCATAATATTCTCCTTTTTTGTTTTAAAATTACTTTTACGTTTTAATTATAGATAATATTTTTATTAAAACAAACGTCAGTTGACGCTATTTGATTTTTCATAAATATTTTTAAAATTTATTCTAAAACAAAAGGACATTAAAAAAAATATCAAAATCACAGGGTTTTGTATACTTAAAAATAAAGATGAGGGATTTTTAAATATCTAAAAAAGTATTTGCTAAAAATATTAATAATTTAACAAAAAATCAAATATGGAGATTAGAAAAATTACTTAGTTTAAACGATGATCTAAAAGGAGTTTATTAGATAAAAGCTTACTTCGATAGGTGTATAGCAGTAAAAAATGGAAAGGAGTACATAATAAATTTGATGATGAAATTGATTTGGTTCAGGTATCTAAAATATAATAAATAAAAAATTTAAAACCTGGCATTCAGAAATTGTAGCATCATTTTGTTATGAAGAAAGTAGTCCGTTAGTAGAAGGAATAAACAATAGAGTAAAAGTAATAAAAAGACAATCTTATGGGGATAGAAAATATGAAAATTTAGAAAAATTAGAGGTAATAGGATTTCATATTGAGGGGATTTATATTTCAATAAGTAAAACAAGGATTCAAAGAGAAAATTATATATGAATTTTATTTGAGGAAATAAAAATTGGAAAAATAAACAAATTTTAATTTGACATTTATTTATTTTAGTACTAAACTCAAATTAAAAGATACGTATGAATGTTAGGAAAAAAAATAAAAATAGAAAAAATATTAAGTTCAGAATAATCTTATTGTAAACTAGTAAAAATTGAGTACAAAATCAAAAAGATATTGATTAATTATGAATAAATTTACAAATAAATAAATTTATAGTCTAGATACATACGTACAAATTATAAGAATGAGAATTATCTCAATATGTTTTAGGAAAAATAATGTTTTATCTATTCTAATGCCAGAAAAGTCTAATGATAAAGGTTTTGCAATGACAGGGAGTTTTACATGCATGTCATTAGCTGGAATATCTATATTTAAATTTAGAAACTATTAAAAAAAATATTAGAACTTATATCTGGAAAAGTTTCAATCACTTTTGATTCTTTTCTAGGATTTAGAAATGGTCCAAAATCAATTATGACAGATGTTCAAAAAGTAAGAGAAGTTTTAGTTAATAATCTTGATGAAAGTGATCCAAAAAAAAATTTAACTTCTGCAAAACAGATAATGAAAGAAGTTGCTAAAAAGAAAATATTAATGTGTGGAAGTGAAGGGAAAGGCAGGTTATAAAACCTTGAATTAAATAAAAAAGAGTTGTAAATTGTGTGGGAAAGTTATTTTAGATACTAGTGGTGAAGCGTTAAAATTAGAAAATACAGTAGGATCTTGAGATTCTTCAATTGCTGGGTTTATTTATGGATTTTCAAAAAAAATGAGTTTTAAAGAATGTTTTAAATATGCTTTAGCATGTGGAACCTCAAATGCAATGCTTAAAAATACTGGAGATATTCAAATATTAGAGATGAAAAATTTATTAAAAAAATAAACATTAGGGAGGAAAAAATATTATGAATCTTGTTTTAACTAGGATAGATAATCGATTAATCCATGGACAAGTAGCAACTGCTTGGACGCAACATTCTGGAGCAAATTTATTAGTTGTTCCAAATGATAAAATTTCTACAAATACAACAAGGCAAAACCTTATGAATATGGCTACACCAGCGGGAGTAGAAAGTAGATTTTTTACAATAAAAAAAACTATAGATATTTTGCACAAAGCTGCCGACAGACAAATTATTGCTTTGATTGTAGAAACACCTCAAGATGTTTTAAGCCTTGTTAAAGGTGGGATACCTATAAAAGTAGTCAATATTGGAAATATGCACATGTCAGAAGGAAAAATTCAAATTTCAAAATCAGTTTGTGTAGACGAAAATGATATTAAAACTTTAAAGAAATTAAATGAATTAGGAGTCAAACTAGAAATACAAAGAGTTCCAACAGAATCAAAAGAAGATATTATGTCACTTATTGATAAAATCTCTAAATAAAATAGTAATAATTACTATTATATATATTAACTAAAAAAGGAGGTAAAAAACATGTTTACAGATGCTTTGCTAATAGCTATTTTTGCAGGAATAGCAGGAATTGATATGTTTGATGGATTAACTCATATTCACAGACCTGTAGTTGCAGGAGCAGTCGTTGGTTGGATACTTGGAGATATTCGTATGGGATTAATTGTTGGAGGAACACTTGAACTAGTTTGGATGGGAGCTGTCCCTGTTGGAGGGGCTCAGCCACCCAATGTAGTTATCGGAGGAATAATTGGAACCGCTTTTGCAATTTTAACAAAGCAAGAAGCAACTACTGCTATTGGGATAGCGATACCTTTTGCTGTAGCTGTTCAAGCTTGTATAACACTTTTATTTACTTTCTTTTCTCCTATAATGAGTAAAGCTGACAGATATGCAGAAGCAGGGAATACAAAAGGGATTGCAAATATTAATTACTTAGGAATGGGTATATTATTTGTACTTTACTTTGTAATAACTTTTCTTCCTATAATGTTCGGTGCAGAAGCAGCAGCAGAAGTTGTTTCATTACTACCTAAATGGATAATATCTGGTTTTGGGATAGCAGGTGGAATGATGCCAGCTATAGGTTTTGCAATGTTACTAAAAGTAATGTTTAAAAAAGATTTTGCGATTTATTTGGCAATTGGATTTATTTTAGCAACGTATTTAAACGTTCCTATCTTAGCTCTTGCAGCGATTGCATTTTGTATAGCAATGTATGATTATAGTGTTAATAAGAAAATTGATGAAGGATCAACAAATAATAATAGTGGAGGTTATAGTGATGGAATCTAATAAAAACAGCAGTTATTATGAAGATACAAACAAACCCAAAGTTATAACTAAAAAAGATTTAAACAAAATGGCTTTTAGGTCCTTCTTTTTACAAGCTTCCTTTAATTATGAAAGAATGCAAGCTTGTGGATGGCTCTATGGAATGGTTCCAGCACTAAAAAAAATACATACTAATGAAAAAGATTTATCAAAATCAATGAAAATGCATATGGAATTTTTTAATGTTCATCCATTTTTAGTTACATTTGTACAAGGTATTGTTACTGCGATGGAAGAAAATAAAGAAGATCAAGATACAATCAGAGGAATCAAGATAGCACTTATGGGTCCTTTAGGTGGAATTGGAGATGCATTATTTTGGTTTACTTTACTACCAATATCTGCTAGTATCGGTGCTTCTCTTGCATTAGAAGGAAGTATCCTAGGACCTATAATTTTCCTTTTATTATTTAATTCTGTTCACCTAATTCTAAGATTTTCTTTAATTCATTATTCTTATAGAATGGGAGTTAATGCAATTGACAAACTGCAAGCGGGAACAAAATATGTAACGAAAGGTTCATTGATTTTAGGATTAACTGTTATTGGAGGATTGATCGCTTCTTATGTTAGATTGTCTATTCCTTATATCATTGATACTGGAAAAACTAAAATTGCTATTCAAACTGATGTAATTGATAAAGTAATGCCTAATTTATTACCTTTAATATTCACTTTATTTATGTTTTATCTATTAAAAAAAGGAAAAACTCCAATTACATTAATTATGATAACATTAGCTATAGGGTTATTAGGTTCTTTAACTGGAATACTTTAATTTTATAAAAAAAGGAGATTAAAATGTTCGGAATA
>NZ_JBATVM010000068.1:0-7670 GCF_049671765.1 Psychrilyobacter sp. | reverse complement strand
AAGATTCCAAAGTTTCCGCCTTTGATACGAGTTCATTTACTTTTTATCTGAAAAAGAAACGAACCAAAGAAAAGCAGACTTTTTCTAAATGATGTTATAGGGGAAAGTCCAGGAATCCCCGTTTCTTATTGGGATTCCTGACGGGCATAGTTGGCTGAAGTATAACGACTATAAACTTCAAAATCTATGAATTTATAATAAATTTTTCCTCTGATGTGAGAGGAAGATGTCCAAAGGACAAAAGGAGTTAGATTTGGTCTGTGTCATATGGATTTTAATATTTTCTTAGTGATCTTTTTAAATTTTATTTTGTGAGCTTAGTGTAAAGGTTTAGTTTTTTTATCCATGAAAATGAGGTTTTAGATCCATAGAAATCTGTATCAAAAAGGAAATTTAAAAACTTCTGTGCCATAGTAGTAGGATATTATAAATTTGTGATAAAAAGAAAAGTTAGGTTTGATTAGGGTAATTCATGAATTAACTATACGATAGATTAGTGGCAAAAAATATATGAGTAAAAAAAATCCAAAATTCTAATTAAATATGTTAAAATATAAAGTAAATAAATTATAAATTTGGAAGAAATAGGAGTTGAAAAAATGTTACTTATTGAAAAAGAGATAGCCGGTATATTTAGTCAAATGGTACAAAATTCATTTGAAGGGGTAAAAGGGTTAAGAGGCGTAGATATCCAACCAGCTACAAATGATAAATTTGGAGATTTCCAAACAAATTTTGCCATGATGAATTCTAAAATAATAGGAAATAATCCAAGAGCCATAGCTACTAAATTAGTAGAAGGATTTTTTGAGAATGAAGTTATAGAAAAATTAGAGATAGCAGGGCCTGGATTTATTAACATATATTTAAAAGAAGAGTACTTAGGAAAAAGAATAAATAACATGACTAGCGAAAAATATGATTTTTCATTTTTAGATACCCATGGAGACGTAATTATAGATTACTCTTCTCCTAATATCGCCAAGAGAATGCATATAGGTCACCTTAGATCTACAATCATAGGTGATTCTATCAAGAGAATATATAATCACTTAGGGTATAATACAGTAGCAGACAATCATATTGGCGACTGGGGAACTCAATTTGGGAAATTAATCATTGGATATAGAAATTGGTTGGATAAAGATGCATATGAGGAAGCTCCTATCGATGAATTAGAGAGAGTATATGTAAAGTTCGCTGTGGAGTCAGAGCATAATGAAGAGTTAAATGATCAAGCAAGATTGGAATTGAAAAAATTACATGAAGGTGACCAAGAGAATTATAGACTTTGGAAGGAGTTTATAGAAGTATCATTAAATGAATACAATAAAGTATACAAGAGATTAGATATTGAATTTGATACATATTTTGGTGAATCACACTATCATGATATAATGCCAGGAGTTATAGAAGAATTAAAGGAAAAGAAAATAGCGGTGGAATCTGAGGGAGCTCAGGTCGTATTTTTCCCTGAGGAAACAAAATTAAATCCGTGCTTAGTACAAAAAGGAGATGGAGCATTCTTATATGCAACTTCAGATATAGCTACAGTTAAATTTAGAAAAGAAAACTATGATGTAAACAAATTGGTCTATGTAACTGATGAAAGACAACAAGATCACTTTAAGCAGTTTTTTGCAATAACTGAAATGATGGATTGGAATATTGAAAAGAAACATATATGGTTTGGAATAATGAGATTTGCTGACGGTATATTCTCTTCTAGAAAGGGAAATGTAATTAAATTAGAAGAACTTTTAGATGAAGCTAAAAGAAGAGCATTAGAAGTAGTGGAGGAAAAAAATCCAACACTTTCTACTGAGGAAAAAGAAATTATTGCAGAAGTAGTTGGAACAGGAGCAGTTAAATATGCTGACCTTTCTCAAAATAGACAGAGTGCAATAATATTTGAGTGGGATAAGATCTTAAGTTTCGAAGGGAACACAGGACCTTATTTACAATATACATATGCTAGAATTCAATCGATCCTTAGAAAAGGAGCAGAAGCTTCTAAAAACTTAGATGAAAATGCTGAAGTTAAATTTATAGAAAAAGCAGAAAAAGCGTTAGCATTGCATATGAATCAATTCCCAGCTGCGGTACTCAAAGCTTCTACAACATATAAACCAAACATAATAACAGATTATTTATTTGAATTAGCTAAGAAATTTAATACTTTTTATAATGCTTGTCCAATATTAAATCAGGAGGATAAAATTTTATATTCTAGATTATTAATTGCTGATAGAGCAGCTAAAACTTTAAAAGAAGGGTTAGAATTATTAGGTATGAGAACAGTAGATAGAATGTAGACCTTTTTATCGACCCTCTCCTTCTAATTTCTTCTTAATCAGGTAGAAATAAAACTGAAGAATAGAGAGTAGTGATAACCGAGAGCGGTAAAAGGGAGAAAGAGTTAAAATAAAGAAGAATTCCTTTGGAATTCTTCTTTTACTATATTTAGAATTAAAAGGTGAGTAGGAGGAAAATAAAATTTTTATAAAAAAAGATAAATACTATGAGATAGAAGAATTTGACAGTTTAGGGATAGGGGCAATCTATACCACTAAAAATTTAATAGATAGTAGGATAATAAAGCAAGATACAGTATCTAAAGATAGGATAAAAAAACTTTTAGATATAGAGGAGAAAACTATAGTTTTTGCAAGTCAAACCCATTCTATAAATATAGCCGTGGTAGGAAAAAAAGCAAAAGAAATCTATTTAGATACTGATGGATTTATCACAAAAAATAAAGCTTTAGTTTTATTTACCCAATATGCAGACTGTTTACCGATATATGCCTATGATAAGAAAAATGAGGTTATAGGACTCTGTCATGCTGGGTGGAAAGGAGCTTTTGATGGGATACAAAAAAAAATGATAGAGAAAATGTTCTCTGAATATGGATCTTTAGTAGAAGATATTGTAATTGGATTAGGGATAGGAATATCTGTGGACAACTACCCAGTAGGAGACGAGTTCTTTGAGGCATACTACAGACAATATGGAAAGGAGATGACAAGGATTATATTTTCTATAAAATCAGATGGGTACTACTATGATAATATAGAATTTAATAAACAAATATTATTGAGATTAGGAATAAAAGAAGAAAATATAATAACTTCTAATAGTTGTACTTATAGGGATGAATTTCATTCTTATAGGAGGGACGGGGATCTAAGTGGTAGAAATGGAGCATTCATATACTTTAAGAAAAAGTAGTTTTATTGATATATTTATTTTATTTTGTTTATTACTTGTTTTTACTTCTTGTACTAGTATACCTGTAGAGAGGAGTTGGCAAGATATAAAAAGTGTAAGGTATAGAACCGAAGAATTAGAGGTAGGAGATATAATAGTAAAGAGTAAAATGGCAAAAGATCCTCTGGGATGGTATGGACATGCTGCTATGGTGGTAAAAGAAGATACCATAGGCGATTATCCCAAATTAGGAGTAGGATATTATGAGATTGATACTTATTCATGGTTGTATGAAGACAGAGAAGTTATGGTACTCAGATATAAACATTTTGATGAAAAATTTAAAAAGTTGTTTATTGAAAAGTTGAAAAAATATACAGATAAAGGTTATTTTATAAGTGGAAGAAAAAATACCAATAGTTTTTATTGTTCAAAGTATGTGTGGTATATATATTATATTACCGCAAAGGAACTTGGATATGATTTGGATTTAGATAGTGATGGGGGATTTATGGTTTTTCCATATGATTTTATAGCTTCAAAAGAGTTAGATCAAATTATATTTTAGGAATGAAAAAAATGAAAATCATAAGAAAAATGGATTATAAATCAGATAGTTTTATTAGAAGATAGCGTGATTTTTACTATGCTAAAAATAATTAATAAAATATGATAGTTAGGGAAGAATAGTAGCTATAAAGATATTTGACTCAAAGAAAAGAATTTTTAATTAGATATCTAAAAATATAAAAAAAGTTAAGTCCTAACTAAATTATAGTTAGAGCTTAACTTTTTTATTATATAAGAGATCAGAAATTTACTTTGAATAAGCTTTTGCTCTTTCAGTTTCTACTTCTTCAATAGTTTTAGGCATTTTTAATCCTAATCTACGAGATCTACCATTTTCTATAGCATAGTCACCTTCATATCTCATACCACCAAAGTTTAGATATTCGTCGATTTTTTCAAAATTTAAAAATTTAGAATTAATACCTTCATCTTTCCATTTTTTAATAAGTTCAGGGATGAAGTATATTCCAGGTTCCACTGTAAATACAAATCCATCTTCTAAAACTCTTCCCATTCTGAGTGAAGATAATCCGAATTGAGTTGATTTAGCTTCTCCATTGTATCCTACTATAACTTCTCCAAAATTTTCCATATCATGTACATCCATTCCCATCATATGACCTAGTCCATGAGGCATAAATAATGCATGGACACCATTTTTAACGACTTCATCAATATCTCCTACAATAAGTCCCAAAGATTTTAGTCCTTCTGCAATTTTAGAACAAGTAGCTAAATGAACTTCCTTATATGTAATACCTGCTTTTAAAATAGACTCAGTATGATTATATGCGTCTATTAATATATTGTAAATTACAGCTTGTTTAGGAGTAAATTTTGCATCTACAGGAAAAGTGGTTGTCATATCTCCACAATACCCTGAGGCTGATTTCGCTCCAGCATCAACGAGAAGCATCCTTCCACTTTCTAGAGTATTTCCATGGTAGTGGTTGTGGAGAGTCTGCCCATTAGTCGAGCAAATAATAGGAAAACTATCGGTACAGTGATTACATAACATTACTTCTTGGACCTTTGCTGTAACTTCATATTCTTTCATACCGACCTTTGCAGTTTGCATAGCTTTTAAGTGCATAGCACGGGTAACATTGACTGCTGCTTCTATTTTTGTGATCTCCTCAGGAGTCTTATAATTTCTCTGATTAGCTATAGCGTAACAAAGTTCTTCAGAACTTCCATTTTTGATCTCTTTAGGAGTTTTGTTCAAAAGCTCTCCTAAAGTTATAATGTTTTCACCTCTATATTGAGGATGATAATGAATTTTTTTATCCCTATTATTTTCTAAAAATACTTTTAGATCTTCGTATGATCCCGTATTTTCTATTCCAAAGTTAATAGCTTCGTTCTTTAGAGATGGTTGAGGTCCCATCCATATAACATCGGAGATGGTATAATCATATCCAAAGATATAATTTTTATCACTATCTAAGTCTATAAGACCAAACATATCGGCTCGATCGATACCAAAATAATACCTAAAACTACTGTCTTGCTTAAACTCGTATGTATTATCTAAATAATCCATACTAGCTTCACTATTTCCAGTGATGAGAACAAGACCCGATTTCATCTCTTTCTTTAATTTTTTTCTTCTTTCAATATAAGTTTCTTTACTAAACATAATGTCCCTCCTATTTTTTTATGAATTAATACTAATTTGTATGTGTAAAATTGTATAATTCATGATTAGTTATAATTTTTTAGTATAACCTCAAGTTTATCCTATCATATTTTTGTATGAAAAAAACAAAAAATTTTAAAAAAATGTAGAGAGAGGGAAATACTTTTATTATCAAAGTTTATTCTTGACAAATTTTTGATAAGTTGATAGACTGATTATAGAAATAAATGGTTATTTAAGATTACTACTAGGAGGGATCTCATGGCTTGTCCAATAACATTTGCTGCATCAGATAAAACATTAAAAATTGTTGAAATATTAGGTGGAGATAGGGCAAAAGGAAAACTTTTAGAGAGAGGACTTTGTATAGGAGAGTGTCTTTGCATCTCTGAAGGAAGTTGCAGAGGGAATATAATTCTTAAAACAAAAACTTCAAAATATGCAGTAGGATTCGGGTTAGCTAGTAAAATTATCGTAGATGAGATATAGTCTACGAATTTTTTTACTAAAATAGTTTGAAAATCGAAATATAATAAAGAACAATAGCTTTTAAAAAGTGATATAATTGGAGGGCAGAATGAAACTAACAGAATTGAACAGAGGGGAAAAAGCCATAATTGTAAAGATAGGTAAATTAGGAGAACTAAGGAAGAGGTTAACAGATATGGGGATAACATCAGGGGAACTTATTAAGTTAGAAAGAGACGCTCCTTTAGGAGACCCCCAGCAATTTTTAATAAAAGGTACAGGAATAGCCATCAGGAAAGAAGATGCTAATCATATTGAAATAAAAGATGTTGTGAAAAGTAAATAATTAAATATTAATATTAAATCAAAAAATAAAATTTGCGTAGAGGTAACTCATAAATTGCCATACGACACAAGGGAGATAAATAATGATAAAGATTGCGTTTGCAGGAAATCCAAATGTAGGTAAATCAGCATTAATAAATGAAATGGCAGGTTCATCTCTAAAGGTAGGAAACTGGCCGGGAGTTACAGTAGAAAAAAAAGAAGCACAATTTGAATATAAAGGTCAAAAAATCAAATTAGTAGACTTACCTGGAGTTTATTCACTCAGTCCTTATACTTTAGAAGAAAAGATTACTCGTGATTATATCATAGATGAAAATCCAGATGTAGTAATTAATGTAGTAGATTCAACAAACTTAGATAGAAACCTATATTTAACTATGCTTTTAAAAGAACTAGGAAAACCTATGATAATGGCATTAAACTTTATAGATGAATTTGAAAAATTAAACTATAAACTAGACCTAAAGCATTTTGAAGAACACATAGGGATGGAAGCTGTTACAACAAGTGCATTAAAAAATAGAGGAATAAAAGAATTATTAGAAAAATCATTAAAGGTAGCTGAAGAACATAAAGAACAGGCACATTCTAAATATGAACTAAGAGTTGATAAATTTTTAGAAACAGAAATGAAAAAAGTGGAAGAACTTGTTAGAGATAGTGACGAATTTATTCCTGTAATGGATAAATATGCTATGGATTTTATAACTATAAAATTATTAGAAGGTGACAAGCATTTTTTAGGGAAATTAAAAGAGTATGGAATAAATAGATTGAATTTAGTAGAGGAATCTAAAAAAAGAATAGAGGATAAATTTGACGAAGATGTAGAAACTATATTTGCAGAGAGTAGATATGGGGCTGTAAAGGGAATTCTTCTCCATACACTGAAGACATCTTTAAAATCGAGGTTAGATTTTACAGATAAGGTAGATAAAATTTTACTGAATAAAATTTTAGGATTACCTATATTTTTAGTATTAATTGCAGGTCTTATGGGAATAGTATTTAATGGGGCAGCACCGTTACAGGACTGGTTAGATGGATTTATAAATGGGTTTATTGGTAAATATGCAGGGATGCTTGTAGCAGGAACACCAGACTGGCTAAATTCATTTGTATTAGATGGATTGATTGCAGGAGTTGGAGGAGTATTAGTCTTCGTTCCGTTGATGTTATTTTTATATTTCTTCCTAGCTATATTAGAAGAGAGTGGATATATGTCTAGAGTAGCTTTTTTAATGGACAAAGTCATGAGAACTATGGGATTAAAAGGAAAAGCTTTTGTACCAATGGTATTAGGATTTGGGTGTACAGTACCTGCTATTTATGCTACAAGAACTTTAGAAGATGAAAAATCCAGAAGATTAACAGCTCTAATGGCACCATTTATGTCTTGTGGAGCAAGATTACCAGTATATGGATTATTTACAGC
>NZ_JBATVM010000067.1:0-6656 GCF_049671765.1 Psychrilyobacter sp. | reverse complement strand
GACTATAATCAGACGGATGATTACCTAGAATTTAACTCTAAAGAAATAACCGATGAAAAATATCTACTCTTTGCAGAAAAATATTTTAAAGAATCTATGCATCTTAAAAAAGTAGAGGATCTTTTAGATATTAATTGGGAGGATGAAAGAGAGGATGAAAGGATAATAACAGTAAATCAAAAACTATCAAAAAATACATCTAGTAACAGTATAATGCTAAAAACTTTTAAAGGGATAGAATACAATGGCAAAAATAATTTTGAAATAAAGAAAATTATAGATAAAAATAGATTGCTATTGATAAATGAGACTTTTAGAGGTGGGAGGAGTTTGTACTATAATTTCTGTAATGAAAATAATCTTTTAAAAGAATGTCTTAGCTCTTGCAGAATCAAAGGGTACTCTATCGACACAATTAAAAAAGGAAAATCTATTGCTTATATGAGAGATACATCTACTTTATTGTATTCAGATGACAAATTATTTGATTTTATTCCATTTGCTTTTTCCAAAACAAGGGAAGCTTTTTTTGTAAATAATAATTTTATTTTGGAAAAACTTATAAAAACTAATACTTGGGAATGGAATAATCAACCACAGAGTAATATTAGAAATAACTTATTTAATAGAGATGGACTTAACTTTATTGATTATGATGTAGAGATTATCTATAAAGAAAGGAATAAAGATTATTTTGAAACCATATATGTTAGAGAAAAAGCTCGAAAGATATTTAGTCGGATAGATGAAAAACAATTACAGGCTCTAAGAAAACCTTGTAAGATAAAGAATGAATTTTTAAAATTAGAAAAAATTACAATGGACAGTATCTTAAATGGAATAAAGTTAGACGACTTATTAGATACACTATTAAAGGAAAGAAATAGAGGATATTTTGTATCACATCTTACAGCAATAAATGAAATGATCTATAGGGAGGAAGACGTGACCGATAAACAAAAGGTAGCTTATGCATCTGCTATGCAAATAAAAAAAGCATTGAAAAATAATCCCCGCAAGATAAGAGCATATGAGCAAAGACTTGTAAGTGCTATTACGTTAAAAGATTATAATAAAGTGTGCGAGATATTGTTACATCTTTCTACCTACGCACAGGTTAGTATAGGGATTGCGGTAGATCTATTTGAAAATTTTGAAGAAAATAAAAATTTAGCATATACATTTATTAATACATTGGGAGAGAAAAAAAAATTCAAAGGGGAGGGGGAATAGTGAAAAAAGCATTAACACTAACTGTAATTGCCAATATAACATCAAACTACGGAGAGGGATTAGGAAATGTATCTTCGATACAAAAAGTTTTTAGAAATGGGAATACCTATGCAACTAGAAGTAGGGAAAGTTTAAAAAATTCATTGATGGTACAAAGTGGAATGTATGATGACTTGAAAGTAACTGTAGATGGAGCTACTCAAAAAGAAGTAAATGAAGAGCTAAATGTAAGTAATTGCAGGGCTTTAGAAGGTGGATATATGAACACATCTGTAGGGGAAAAAAAACTTACATATGTAAGAAAAAGTTCATTTTATCTAACAGACGCTGTTGCCTGTGAACCATTTATAAATGAAGCAAGATTTCATAATAATCTTCATTTAGCAAGAACATATGGAAAGGCTAATAATATAAAGCTCCAAGATAGAGATGCGGCTAAAAAAACAGGGCTTATGCCATATAACTATGAATATGATAAATCTTTAAAAATTTATTCAATCACATTTGATCTTTCTATGATCGGTAGAGATGAAAATTTTGATGTAGAGTCCAATAAAAAAGAGAAAGCAGGTAGAGTTAATTCTATGTTAGAAACTATTGAAAACTTTAATTTAATTGTAAAAGGAAACTTGGATAATGCTGAACCTATATTCATTGTAGGAGGATTATCAGATAGGATGACCCACCAATTTGAAAATGTTGTCAGAATAAAAGATGGAAAACTAAAGATAACTAATGATTTAAAAAGTAAGATAGACAGAGGATATAAGGTGGGACTTTTAGAAGGAGATGGTATAGATAATGAAACTGAGATACTTCAAGAATTAAAACCTATAAGTGTGTCTAACTTCTTTGATAATTTAAAAGATGAAGTCAATCAATACTATGGAGTCTAATCATGAAAGCTCTCAGATTAGTATTAACTCAAAATAAGGCACACTACAAGAAGGAGGAAACTATAACTAATAAGATGACCTACCCGTTACCTCCTTTTTCAACAGTAATAGGGGCCCTGCATAATGCCTGTAATTTTAAAACATATCATCCTATGGATCTATCTATTCAAGGAAATTACTCATCTCTTATTAAACAACCATATACAGATTATTGTTTTTTAAACTCTATCATGGATGACCGGGGAATTTTAGTGAAAATGAAAAATAATAATATTATCTCTACTGCTTTTGATAAGGTAGCTGTAGCAAAAAAAAGTATGGGGAATAGTTTTAGAAAAGGAACTACTATAGAGGTGAAAAATAAAAATCTATTGGATGAGTACAGAGAATTAAAGAATTTAAATGATAAAGTTTCAAACTTTAAGAAAACAAGGATAGAAAAGTTGAAAATAATGTTTAAAGCTAGAAAAAAAACAATAGCAAACAAGAAGAAAAACTTAGTAAAAAAGTCATTGAGATATAAAATTCTAGTTTTGCGAGAAAAAGAAATCAGAAAGAAAGAAAAAGAGATAAATCAAAGATTAAAAGAATTTGAATATAGTAATTATATAAGGGAAATTTCAAAATATAGTTCTTTAACAACTTCAATTAGATACTATGAAATTTTACACAATGTAAATTTAGTAATTTATATTAAAACAGATGATGAAACATTAGAGCTTATAAAGGAAAATATCTATAATTTAAAATCTATTGGGAGAAGTGAAGATTTTGTAGACATAAGTGAGTGTGAAACTGTGGAATTGGTTCAAAAGTTGCCTGAAGAAGTTACAGATGAATTTGGGAACTCAATTGTTAAAAATTCTGCATATTTAGATTATAATAAAATAAAAGAAAATGATATAATATTAAAAAAAGAAAATGGAACGAAATATTTTTTAAATAAAGATTATAAAATATGTGAAAGCAAAAGAATTTTTAATAAAAAAGTAGTTATTTATACATCAGAATATAGTATTCATAAGGATACCGATAATGTTTATATAGATCCTATAAAAAATTATGTTGTTAATTTTGTATAAAAAACAAAATATAAATCATAAATATTTATATTAATTTAATCAGTGTGAACTATAAATATAAAGTTTTAAACAAATCTTCATTAGAATTGTTTTATATTAATCTAACCAAATATGGGATGTAAAAATGATTTTAGCAAATAGTCAGAATTATATTAATCTAACCAGTGTGGAAAATTTGAAATAAATAATAGAGAAAAAATAATAATTTTAGAAAAAATAATCAATAAAAAGTTATAAAAGTTACTCTATACTAGGGTATAAAAAGACCGAATTATATAATTTGGTCTTTTTATAGTTGTGTTAAATAAAATATAAATATGTGATTTTTAATTAGAAATTCATTAGAAGTACATTAGAAACACATAAAAATAAAAGAAAATGAAATTCAAAACAATTGTTATCTGTTTCACTTAATTAAAAAAAACTTATAAAAAGATTAGAAAACAAATAAAATTAAATAGTTTATTTTTGAGTTAGTACCATTTTATCGTATAACTTCGTTAAGACTAAAAAAAATTATAAAACTATCTTATATTAGTATAAATTAAATATGACTATAGAGTTCAATATAATGATGGTGGCTACGATATTATTTTTAATAAACTTATGTATCTATTGATAGGTTTACACAAGATATTAAAATAAAAATAAAAAAAAATTGGAAAGTAACCGTTTTATTTTAAATATTATTACTTTTTTTTAATGTTTTTTTAAAACAAAAAAATTATTTTTTAAGCATTTTCATACTAAAATATAAGTATTGTTTTATATTATTTTAAAAATTATTTTTTGACAAAAAAATCACAACCAATAGTATATAACCCTTATTTTGTGATTTAAAATGAAATATAATGTTCTGTTTCAGGTTTGACATTAAGTAAAACTAAAGATAAACTTCTAATAGTAAGATGATTCAAATTAAGAAATTTATATTTATTGTTGAAATTATTTTGGAGGTTTTAATGGAAGTTATAATTAATGGATTAAATAGTATTGTATGGTCGCCGGTGCTTGTGTATCTTTGTTTAGGGGCAGGGCTGTTCTTCACTTTAAAAACAAGTGGCGTTCAATTTATGATGATTAAGGAAATGATAAGATTATTATTAGGAAAAGATGTTAAGGATGGGGAAAGATCTAAGGATTCAATAAGTGGATTTGAAGCAATGTGTATGTCTGTTTCTGGAAGAGTAGGAACTGGAAATATTGCAGGAGTAGCTACAGCTATAGCATTGGGAGGACCTGGATCTATATTTTGGTTATGGGTGATTTCATTACTAGGGGCTGCTTCATCATATGTAGAATCTACACTGGGACAATTATATAAAGAAAAATTTGAAGGAGGATTCAGAGGAGGACCTGCTTATTACTTTAAAAAAGGATTATTAGGTGGAAAAACTTGGTATGGAAATTTATTTGCTTTATCTACAGTATTGGCTATGCTTATATGTATGCCTTCTACTCAATCAAATGTAATTGCGGGAAGTTTAAAAACAGCAGTAGGAGTTCCTCAATGGGTAACAGGGTTGACTATTATAGGATTTCTAAGTGTTATTGTTTTTGGAGGAGCTAAAAGATTAGCAAAATTTGCAGGAATAGTGGTTCCATTTATGGCAGTAATATATATAATCATTGCAGTAATCGTATTAGCACTTAATGCAGGGGATATTATCCCATCATTAACTTTGATAGTTAAATCTGCATTTGGAAAAGAAGAAGCTTTTGCAGGGATAGCAGGAGCGGCAATATCTTGGGGTGTAAAAAGAGGGATCTATTCAAATGAAGCAGGGCAAGGAACAGGACCAGCTTCAGCAGCAGCAGCAGATACATCGCATCCTGCTAAGCAAGGATTGATACAAGCATTCTCTATCTATATTGATTCAATATTTGTATGTACAGCTACAGCTCTTATGATTATCATTACAGGAGCATATAAAGTTTTTGATGGAGTTACTGGTAAGGCAATTTATGCAGGAAAGGGTGCGACTTCTAGTATGAGTATGGGAACAGTAGGAGCAGCTAATACATCTACAGCTTTAGATATTGGAATTGGTTATGGAGCATATATAGTTGCTATAGCTATTGTATTCTTTGCTTTTACTACACTACTAGCATTTTTCTGGAATGGAGATACAGCACTAGTTTATCTAACTCAAGGTAGTAAAAAAGGTAAAAAAATAAGATTTATTTCAAAATTAGTGTATCTTGGATTCACATTTTCAGGTTCTGTGGCAGCAGGAGGAATGGCTTGGACTTTTGGAGATATTGGAATAGGAATAATGGCTTGGATAAATATAGTTGGGATTTTAATAATGCATAAACCTGCAATTGCTTGCTTAAAAGATTATAAATTAAGAATGAAAGAAGGAAGAGAAGATGAGTGGGACTTTAATCCTAACAAAATTGGGATAGAAGGAGACTTTGCTGTTTGGGATGAAATAAGAAAAGAAGGAAGAGATGAAATAATAGTTGGAGATGGAATTTCAGCAAAATTAAAAATATCATAAAATAATAATAAAAAGAGCAAGTCGATTAAATTTATCGACTTGCTTTTTTAGAATAAAATCTATTTGTTAAAAAAAATTATAATTTCTACTTTTTAGCAATATGTTTATTTAGTATGCTTGGGTAATTTATAATTATATTTTTTTAGTAAATAACCTTTGCTTTACTTCCTCTATTGGTTTTTTCTACTCTAATTTGACTGGTGATTGTTTGTTTCAATTCATTGACATGGGAAATTATTCCTACAGTTCGGCCACTACTTTTTAATTCTATCAAAATATCCATTGCTACAGAAAGCGACTCCTCATCTAGAGTTCCAAAGCCTTCATCTATAAAGACAGAATCAAGCTTTATTCCCCCATTTTGAGCTTGGACCACATCAGATAAACCTAGAGCTAAAGCCATGGACGCTTTAAAAGTTTCTCCTCCAGAGAGAGTTTTGACACTTCTTTCCTTTCCTGTATGGGAATCAAAAACATTAACTTCTAATCCTGAGCCAGCATTTCCTTTTTTAGCAGTATCTAGCCTCATATGGTATTGATTATTTGTCATTATACTGAGTCTGTCGTTAGCTCTATCTAAGACATCTTGGAAATAAACTGCTAGAACATAGTTTTGGAAAGTTATATTGTTTCTTTTTTCTCCATATTTACCAATAGATATCTCATAGAGTTTATTAAAAATTTTATATTGTTTATTTTCATCTCCTAATATCTTTTTACTTTCATGAAGTTTTTTTTCAGGATTTATGAAACTATTTAGTTTAGCTTGTTTTTCATTTATAAAGTTATCTATTACCTCAATCTCTTGGGTCAATAACTTGCTTTTTTCGTTTAATTTATCCATATCTATAGGAACTGATTTTTCAAATTTTTCAGATTCAGAAATTATAGTATTTTGTTTGATAATCTCCTCGCTATAAGTTTTAATATCCTTGTTGAAA
>NZ_JBATVM010000066.1:0-16442 GCF_049671765.1 Psychrilyobacter sp. | reverse complement strand
AAACCACTGTGTCGAACTGCTCCTAAAAAAGTTCCATATGAAATCCAATATTTAATATTATTTTTTTTACATATTTCATCTACAACTAGAAGCATTTTTAACATTCTTTTTTGAGCTTCTTTAAGTTGAATATTTTTATCCATTTTAACACTCCATTTATTATTATTTTTATCCATTTAATTCATAAATATATCTTTCAATCATTTTTTCTGTTATATATTTTTTTTCAAATAATTTTCTTGAATTTTCAGATAATTCTTCTATATTAAATTTACCTGATAAAATATCTTTAAACAATACTTTCAACTCATTTTTGTTGGGCGATAATAAAAAACCATTACAACGATCTTTAACTAGCTCAGGAATTCCACCTACATTAGTTGAAATAATAGGTAACCCCTCTCTTAGAGCTTCTATTATTGCAATTGGTAAACCTTCATCATAACTCATTAATATATATATATCATTTTTTCTCAATTGTTCTCCTACATTATCTATACTTCCTAAAAAAGTTATTTTTTTTAATTCTTTCTTTCTTACTGCGTTTTCTAACTTTTCTCTTCCTGGTCCATCTCCCGCAAATGTTATAGTAAGTCTTGACTTCAAACTTTCTTCTAGATTTTCATAAGCTGAAACTATTATATCTTGTCCTTTTCTTTCATTAATTGTAGCAACACAAATCAAATTGTAATTTTCTTTATTCTTTACTATTTTATAATTGCTTTTATCTTCTATTCCATTATGAATAACTTTCACTTTCTGTGGATCTATAAAAGGGTAAAGTTTTAAAAATAAACTTTTTGAAGCATCAGATACAAATATAATCTTCTCCACTCTTAATAGTATTTGTTTTTCTATTTTTCTTAAATATTTTTCAAAAAGTGTGTTTTTTACCTTTGGAAAATAAGTTAACAACATTTTCCAAGTATCTCCATTAGAATGAATTACTAACACAGATTTTTTCGCTTTTTTTACAAATTTATAATAGTAAAAAATTGAGAATATATCATGAAAAAGTAAGACATCTTCATCCTTCTTTGAATTTAATAAATAATTTTTTACCGCTTTTCTTCCGTTCCTAAAATACTGAAGATAAATAGATATAATATTAAAAAGATAGTTTTTTTCTAAAAGCTTTTTTATCTCAAAATTTCTTTTAAGATTTTTATTTTTTCGATGAGTAGTTATACTTCCTATATTTGAGCTATACAAGTTCACCACTTTAATTTTAGAATTAATAATAAAATTTTCATATATTTCTTTTACAACTTTTGATGCTCCATTTTTAGCATTTGGATTTCCAACAAACAATATTCCTATCTTCACTTTAACTGCCCTCCTTTAAACTAAACTTAAAAATATATGGTATCATATTATAAATACCATCTGCATCTTTACTTAAAATAATTCTAAAAAAGTAAAGAGATAAATAACCTATTAAACTCATAATTATTAATAATCTTTTATTTTTATATTTTTCAAAAAATTCATCTAAAAATAATAGAATAAATACTAAGTCTACTACATATAACATATTAACAATCCTTTCATGGAATACTCCTTGATTATTTAATAAAATAAATAATAATAATGACAGAAAATATATTCCAAATATTTTAGTTTTCCTAAGTTTGAACTTACCTAGTAATATAATTAAAGCTATGATTAATTTCAAATAAAATCCCTTTGTATAACCGATAATTGAAGGCGGATAAATAAATAAATAATAATAAATTTTATGATTTATATCGGGAAATGGCGAATATTTATAAATAAATAATAATAATAATTCTAGTATTTTTAATTTAGTTATTAATAATGCTAGAATTAGCAATTGAATTCTATATTTTTTTATCTTAGTCAAAGGGAGTATAATGAATATAAAAAATACACTTCTATGAAATAAACTCCCAATCAATATATATATATAAGCTTTTCTATTTTCATTATTACACCAAAAAGCATAAGCTACAAATAAAAAACTACTCATCAAACCATGTCTTATTATGTTAAAATTATGACTAAAATAAAACAAACATAGATAAGAAAATAAAACAATATTAAAGTCTATTTTAAATATTTTACTTCCTTTATGTATATTGAACAAATTAATCAATACAGTCGTCAATAATACAAATTTATAATTTCCGGTTATATGGAACCAAAATAAGTTTATTAATTTATATCCTATTTCCATACTTGAATCTATTGCATTAAAATAATTTTTATATGAATTATAATCTGCTCCTAAATCATTTCTATAGACGGTTACTACAATCAATGAAAGAGATAATAGTAACCTTAATAATTTCCCTATATATTGTTTTCTTATTAATACTTGAGTTATTCCTAGTACATATAAATAAATATATACTAGCATTTTTTATTCCTAAACTCCTTCACTATTTTTACTATATACTCCAACTCTTCCTCGCTCAAAGTTGGAAACATTGGTAAACTTACTTCCCTTTTATAAAAGTCTTCCGCTACTGGAAAGTCTCCCCATTTATAACCAAATTGTTTTTTATAATAAGGCATTGTATGAACTGGAATATAGTGTACTTGAACATATATATTGTTTTTTCTTAAATAGTTAAAAAATTCTAACCTAATATTTTTATCTTTTACTTTTACAGGAAATAAATGGTATGAATTTAAATTCTTTGGTTTCCCTTCTAAATTTTTATATTTTTCCTCTTCAATCCATTCTTTAGTAAAATAATTTGTTGGTAACTCTAACCATTTTAAATCTTTAAATTGCTCTTCATAAAATTTTGCTATTTTATTTCTATTGAAGATAGATTTGTTTAGTTTTTCCATTTGAGTGATTCCAAGAGCACATTGCATATCTGTAATTCTATAATTATATCCTAATTCTTGCATCTCATAGTACCAAGGTCCGTGATTTTCTATTAAGTCATCCTGATTCTTAGTTATTCCATGTGTTCTAAATAATAAAAGTTTCTTGTAAACTTCTACATCATTAGTTAGTACCATTCCACCTTCTCCAGTTGCCACATGTTTTACTGGATGAAACGATAATATTGTAGCGTCTGCATAATCAACTATTGAATTCCCATCTCTTTTTGATCCTATCGCGTGAGCTGCATCATGGATAATTTTTAAATTATACTTATCCGCTATCTCTCTAATTTTTTTTAGATCTACAGGATAGCCTGCAAATGATACAGGAGTTACAACTTTTGTTTTATCTGTTATAGCTTCTTCCAATTTTTTAATATCAAGATTATAGTTATCTTTATCTATATCTACAAATTTAGGAATTCCCTCTAAATATAAAGCCCCATTAGCAGAAGCAGCAAAAGTAATAGGAGAAGTTATAAACTCATCACCTTTTTCTAGTCCTACTGCATAATATGCTGCATGAAGTGCAGCAGTTCCATTTGATACCGCTACTGCATATTTACAATTGTGATACTTTGCTACTCTCTCTTCAAACTCTTGAACCTTTGGCCCTTGAGTCATATAATCAGATTGCAATGTTTCTAAAACCGCTTCTATATCTTTTTTATCTATAAATTGTCTTCCATATGATATTGGCTTCATCTATACACTCCTTATTTTTCTATTAATTCCCACTGTAATGGAGTTCCAAATTCTATATCTAATTTGGCTTTTTCCCCTAGTATTTCTTTATAGTATTTAGGAGACATTCCATCTCCTGGTCTGATACTTCTAACATTTTTTTCTGTTAAAATTTCACCTTTTTTTATATCTTTTACTACAAATAAAGATCTAGAGAATTTCCTACTTTTAATCTTTGATTCAGTCAAAGAATAATCTACTACCCCTAAAGTTTTTTCAACTTCTCTAACTCTATCCACCATTTCTTTGAATTCTTCTGGTGTCATAGAAAAACTAGCATCAGGTCCACCTATTTCTCTGTCTAATATAAAATGCTTTTCAATCACTTCAGCCCCAAGAGTAGTAGCAGCAACTGGAACAGCACTTCCCATTGTATGATCAGATAGCCCTACCTTTACACCAAATTTATCTTTCATATCTACCATAGTTCTTAGATTTGCATCTTCTAATTTTGCAGGGTATTGAGATGTACACTTTAATAATGTTATGTCATTATTTCCCATTTTTTTACATGCTTCTACTGCTTCATATATTTCTTCTAAAGTTGCAACTCCTGTTGACATAATCATAGGCTTTCCTTTAGAAGCCATATACTCTATTAGTGGGATATCCATTATTTCAAAAGAAGCTACCTTATATATTGGATTCCCACATTCTTCTAATAAATCAACTGCTGTTTTATCAAAAGGTGTAGAGAATAAAGTTATTCCAATTTCTTTTGCATATTCAAATAATTCTTTATGCCACTCCCAAGGAGTAGAAGCTTCTTTATATAGATCATATAAATTCATTCCATCCCAAAGTGATGTCCCTTTAACTTTAAATAATTCCTTGTTACAATCAATAGTTATAGTATCAGCAGTGTATGTTTGAATTTTTACTGCGTCAGCACCTAATTCTTGTAATTTTTTCATTGTTTTTTTTACAATTTCAACATCATTACCATGATTTGCTGAAATTTCTCCAATAATAAATGTATTACTCATCATCTCTCCTCTTAGTCATTTAAATTTATTATTCTTAATATACCCTCTAACTTATTTTTATCTTTTATTTTTAGAATATAATAACCATTTCTTGTTGTACTATCTTTAATAACTTCATTAAATTTAGAATTAATATTTGATCGTACAACTGTTTCTGGATATTTTTTTTCTACTCTTCTAAAATTCATTAAATCAATTTCATCAAAAATAAATTTAACAACAGAATTATCATCTAAACTAGGTTTAATATTTTTTTCAAGTTTATTTCCTAATGCCACATCTAAAGTTAGCTTTAAAAAATCTATTCCTGTTGATAATTTCACCATATCTTGTCCTATAAAATCTCCTCCCATTCTTCCTGCTATTTCAATAATTTTAATTTTTCCATCATTAATTTTTACTTCTGAATGAGAAGCTCCATTAACTATTCCAAGTGCTTCTAAGGAAGCTATTATTATTTCAATTACCTTAGTTTTACTTTCATTAGATATTCTTGCTGGTTGTAGATGTCCCAATTCTATAAAATTAGGAGAACCAGTTGTAAATTTTTCGGTGATTTGTAAGATTTGATGTTTTCCATTTTGAGAAATAGTTTCTATACTATATTCTTTTCCCTCAATATACTCTTCTATTAAAACATCATCTAGAAAAGAAACTTGTTTAGAATTTTTTATTGCAGCTTCTAATTCTTCTTCTTTTTCTACTTTGTTTATCCCTCTACTTCCAGATCTATCAATTGGTTTCACTATCATAGGAAAGTTAAGTTCTTTTATATCTAAATCTTCTTTTTCTTTAATTACTTTATACCAAGGACAAGGCAATCCTTTTTCTGATAACCTATCCCTCATTTTTAATTTATTTGTAGTTCGTTCTGTCGCTTCTAAAGAATTTCCTACTAAATCAAGTTCTTTAGCTATGTAATTTACTGTTGGCATCCCTATATCTGTTGCAACTGTACAAACAGCATCTATTTTCAACTCCTTCGCTATTTTTAATATTTCTTCTTTTTCAATTATACTAATTGGATAAAAAAAATTGGCTCTTTTTTTTGCAACTGCTCCTTCAACAAAAGCAAATACATGAGTTTCATATCCTAAATTATTTGCTTTTTCAACTAGTCTATCTTGAAGCTCATTAGCACCGAGTATTATAATTTTTTTCATTTTTTTCTCCCATGCTCATTTATAAGTTTAATAATCTTTCTTACCTTTAATTCATCAAAACAAAAATCGTTAAATAAATTTATAACTTCTTTTTCTAATTTTTTTGCATTCTTACCATTCCCATTTCCAAACAAATCAACTAACGATTTATAATGTTGGCTCGCAAACAGCTTCTGTTCAAATATCTTTTTTATTACTGCATCACTATTGTCTAATAATATAATATATCTCCAATTGTTTTGAGGATAAAAAGTTTTGAACTTTTTATCTATTCCTTTTTCATATAAATCATTTAATTGATTTTTTTTTAATTTAATTTCATTTATTTTCTCCGAAACTATTTTTTGGTATTCACTAAAATTTAGCAATGGCTCTCTTAAATCTAGCCATTCATTTTCAATATAATTAAATTTTTTATTAGTTATCAATGTTTTTTTATAAGCTTTATATATTTTTATATAATCTTGTTCATTATAACTAAAATCTATATTTTTAAGCTCGAAATTAGTATTATGCAAAATACCAAAACCACCATATCCTATATTAACAACTTTTGCTTGACCCGTGCTATAAACTGTTAAATCTGCCAAACTATCTTGATGTGAAAAATCTGGGTATGATAAACACTTATCGTGAATAATAATTAATTCTTTATTTAGATCCCTCAATTTTTTAAAATTATTACTAAAATCTTTTTCTATACCATAAGCATTCACAAATAATAACCCTATTATATTTTTATTTTTTCTTATTTTTTCTTCTACCTCTTTAAAATCACAGCAAAATGTATCTAATTCTATATCAATAAATTCAAATTCTATTTTTGCTTTCATAAAAGTCAATGGGACAATTGGACAAATATTTGCAGGTAATAATAAAACACCTTTTTTCTTTATCGATCTTATAAACTCAAAAATAACTGAACTTGCTCTGTTTTTAAAAATAATTTTTCTATCCATAAGTTCTCCTATTTTAATAATTCTAAAATTATTCTTTCAGTTCCTTTTCCATCAATAATTTTTAAGTTATTAAAACTCAAAGTTATTTCAAGATTTTCTATAGTTTCTATCACTTTATACCTTAATCTATTTAGCGCATTAGCAGTATTTTTTTGATTATCTGCTGTTAATATCGGAATAAATGGTGTTTTTTAAAAAAATAATTCATGAATGGTCTGTCCACAAGCTGAAATAACTAAATCTATTTTTTCCATTTTCGTCTTCACTTCTTGAGCAGTTAATTTTGAAATTAGTTTCGTTTTAGTTGTCGAAACTTTTTCTATTTCATCTAAATTATCAAAATTTTTACTTACCATTATCTCAATCTTTAAATATTTATTATATTTTTTTAACTTGTTCAAAATTTTAGGCACTGCATTTGTTAAATCAGTTCCTCCTACTGTTATTAAAACAGATTCTATTTTCTTTCTTTTGGATTTACAATACCTGAAAACTCTTTTCTCAATATTATATACGAACTTCCAAGTAAGTATTGACTTTTCTCTTTTCTTTTATACGTCATTATTTCTCCACTCACGTACTTCCATTTTTAGTGCATCATTTACTTCGTTAATATTTATAAATTACATATTTTTTCCTCCAATAATTCCGCTACTATTTTATTTTTTCCGCTTCCGTCTATTATTTTTTTTAGATCTTTCTTATCTTTTAATGATTGTTTTATTTCTTTTAAAAACTCAACATTTAAATCTTCAATTATATACATATCAAATTTTTTAAGTATTCTAGCATTTTTTTTTTGATTAGTTGCTGTAACTACTCCTAAAAATGGCACTCTTAAAATAAGTAATTCTTGTATTGTCTGCCCACACGCTGTAATTGCAAAATCTGAACTTTCCATTATTTTTTTCATTTCTTTTGCACAAAGATTATATATTAATTTTGTTTTAGCTGTCATAGTATTTTTTATTTCATCTAAATTATGGAAGTTTTTACTTATTATGACATTGATTTCAAAATTTTCATCTATCTCTTTTAAATATTTTAAAAGTTTAGGAGTTAGATTATTTAAATCGGTTCCCCCTACTGTTATTAATATTTTTTCTATTTTTTCTTTTCTTTTATGCTTTGAAACTTCATTAAATTCTTTTCTTAAAATCATGTAATCTTTTCCTAATAAATATTCTATATTTTTATTTTTGGGATACTCTAATTCTGATCCGTATAATGATGGATTTACAACAATACTTTTAGGATAATCTAATCTCATATTATCATCTATAATTAACATTTTTTTTGTATTTTCAGATAACCAATTATAGACTTCTAATTCTGTTAAATAAGAATCAATTATTATATAATCTTCCTTAGATATTTTTTTAGATAAATAATTTATATCTTTCCAGTCTACATTTTTATAGCTTTTACCTTCTAATATCCCTTCAATTCCTTTTCCAAATACTAAAAATTCAACTTCTAAATTATATTTTTCTATTTCTTCATACAGTGCTGAACATCTTGTTATATGCCCAAATCCTATTCCTTCTCCACCTTCAGTTAAAATAAATACTTTATTTTTCTTCATTTAACTTCTCCTCTAAAAAAATTCCAGCTCTATTTAAATCTTGTTTTTTAATAAGTTTAATAGCTTCTAATAGCTCTTCTTTCAGTGAGTTACATACTATTTTCTGTTCAACATTTGAATTTAAAGCTTTTATCCATGGTTTTTTTTGAAATAATACAACTATTTTATTCATATCAAAATAATTATCTTTTTCATATAAATAATCAAAGACACTGCATAATAAATTATAATCTTCTTTTGTATCAAGAGTTATTCTTATGTCATGATAGTCTTCTTTATTTACTAAGTGACCTATTTTAAATTTATTTGGATTAGTTTTATAGATATATGGTGTTACATGCTCTAATTCAATTTTTTCTTTTGCTTTTTTATTAGCTTCTTCTAAAACTTCCATATTAAAAATTTCGCAATCCAATCCATGGGGATAACTTCTTTTTAGTCCATTTGATGTATAATCATTTTTTTCTTCTAAGTGCTTTTTTATCAAATTATCTAATATTTTAGGATCTATACACGGACAATCACTTGTTATTCTTACTATTTTATCTGCACTTACTAATTTAGCAGCACCATAATATCTTGAAAGTACATTATCTTCAGACCCTCTAAAGACTTCTACGCCATGTTCTTTTGCTTTATTTTCAATTAGATTATCTGTTTCATTATTTGTAGTTGCTATAACAATTTTATTGATATATTTAGATTTTTTCACTCTATCTAATACATTCTCTAATACAGTTTTACCGCCTCCAAAAGGAAGTGGCAAAAGTACTTTATTAGGAAGTCTAGAAGAAGTAGTTCTTGCTTGTATTATACAAACTATATTCTTCATTCTTCCTCCTATTAAAATTCAATATCTAACTTATTTATCATTTCTCTTAATTCTATGACATTTAACCATTTTTTATTTGTGCCTGAGTTATATTCCCAGTTTTCTTCTATTAACTTTCCACCTTCTTTAAAGTAATCTTTTATATTCCACCACTCAAAATTAGGATAAATAATATAGTAATTTCCGTATTCATAAGTACCTCTAGAATCATCACTTGTAATCATACATTCATCTAATTTTTCTCCCTCTCTAATTCCTACTATTTTCATAGTTCCATTTGGATTAATAGCCTCTGCTATATCAGTTACTTTATATGATGGATTTTTAAATACAAATGTTTCTCCACCTTTTGACTCTTCTAGTGCTAAGAATACTAAGTCTACTGCCTCTTCTAAAGTCATCCAAAATCTAGTCATTCTCTCATCCGTTATAGGTAATTCTGTTTTCCCTTGAGCTAATAGTTGTTTGAAAAATGGTAATATTGATCCTCTACTTCCAGATACATTTCCATATCTTACAGCTGAAAATATTGTTCCAAAATCTCCTGTATATGCATTGGCTGCAATAAATAGTTTGTCAGAAACTAACTTTGTTCCTCCATATAGATTAATCGGATTTACAGCTTTATCAGTCGACAGAGCTACTACTTTTTTTACCCCTCTATCTAATGCGGCATCTATGATATTTTGAGCTCCATTTATATTGGTTTTGATAGCCTCCATTGGATTATATTCACATGCAGGTACTTGCTTCATTGCAGCAGCATGTACTACATAGTCTACTCCATGAAATGCTCTTTGCAATCTTTCTTTATCTCTAATATCTCCTATGAAATATCTAATTTTAGAAGCTTTTTCTTCTCCTAATTTAGCTATGAAAGTTTTTTTCATTAAATCTTGTTTAAATTCATCTCTTGATAAAATTATTATCTTCTTAGGTTCGTAGTTATTTAGAACTCTCTCTGTAAAAGCCTTTCCAAAAGACCCTGTTCCACCTGTGATTAATATTGTTGAATTATTTAACATTTATTTCCTCCTTTACTTCTGTATATTATAGATTTTATTAGCTATTTTTTGAGTTGCATTACCAGTATAACCTGGTATATTTTTTTCTAAATATTTTTTTCTTAATTCTTGACTTTTATGGAAAATAAAATTAGAATCAAGAATTTTTTTCATATCAAAATTAAAATTTAAAAAATAACAATATTTTAAAAACTCTGCTTCTTTCACGCTTTTCATATAGTCATCTATTGATCCATGAAGAGTTAATGTTGGAACTCCTACTATTATACTTTGATTTAAAACGCTAGAATGAATCGATATTGTTAAATCAATTTTTGTTAAAATTTCATCAATTGTTCCTTCTATAAGAGTTATATTAGACATGTTTTCTCTATAGTTCTTTATAGTATCTCGTGGATGTAATTTTAAAAAGAATTCAATCTTATCTGTTTTTAATTTATTAATTTCCCTTAAAATAACTTTATAATCTTTTGAAAATGAATCTGGTTGGGTAAAAATACAATATTTTAATTTTTTATTGGCTTGCTTATAACTATTATAATAATTATCATACATTGTAGGTCCTAGATAAGAAAAAGTATCAACACTATTCAATTTATTTAGTTCTTTTGATGTAGAAATATCCCAACAGAATATTTCGCGTGACCAATCATATTTTGGTAAATTATAAAATCCAAACAAAACATGTTGTATTGTATAAACTTTCACATTTTTTTCTATTGTGAACAAAACATCACATGCGGCTCTTTGGTTTATTACTTCGGTGTTAACTAAAATATCACTCTTTGAAAAAATGTTTTTATAACTCATTTTTTTCAAAAGATTTTCAAAATAATAAATAGATAATTCTTTTCTTATTTCTTCAATACTAAATTCAATTCCCTTTATTTGAATATTTTTATTTTGTTTTGGAGTCCTTAAAGTTTTTATAATAGCAAGTATTATTTCTTTAAAACTAACAAATTCTAAAATTTCAATTTTCGATGTCAAAGCATTAAATGGTTTACTTATAGTATTTTTATCTATTAATTCATATACTTTTAATTGCCTTTTTTTTGCTTCTAATATCAAATTTTTTAACGTATCTTGTTGAGTTGATGTTCTTAAATGAAAAACCACTTTTTTTTCTTTTTTAATTTTTTTTAATTTCCTATATTTTTTTTTCGATATTATCATAAGAATACGAATTAATTTCAAAATATCCCTTTCTATAAATTTTATTGAATTCGTATGAGATGTCTTTAAAAAAATAACTTCTTGATGTTTAAAATACATTGCAATATAATAATTTAAAAAATAACTTCTTTCATAAAATTTACTTTTAATTGTCTCACCTTCACCAAAATTAAAAAAAATATGCTCTTTTTTAGGATTACCACCTAGTAAAAATATTTTTTCTATTTCTTTAAATTCAATTATTTCTTTCATTTTTTCAATAACATTAAATATTGGTTTTATAATTTTCATATAAAACATATTTATATTTGGATAAATATAAGTTTCATATTCTTCTTTTGAAAAATATTTTTGTAATTTTTCAAAAAAAATAAGAGTTTCACTTATCAAATTTTCTTCATATTCATTCGAAAATACATCTATATAAATAGAATTTTTAATTTGCTTTGCAACTATTCTAGATGTTGTAAGAATAACAATATCCCCTTTTATTTTTTTTAAATATTTCATTTCTTTTTCTGAATTTAAAAGTACTAAACATTGCATTTTTTCACCAAACCTTCTTCTAATATTTTTTTAAACTTAAATAAATCCAGTAAAGAAAATAATATATACTTTTTAATATGCCGATTTTTTCTTCTTTGTAATACACATTAAAATGTGGTTTAATAATTTTTAATTTATTGCCTGTAACTGATCCTTTAAATACTCTGTACGAAGCTAACACCTCTGAATTTCCATAAACTTTATTTCCACTTTTTAATAATTTTAACCACATTACATAATCATCACGATAACTTCCTAAAGCTTCATTGAAATAAACTTTTTTTATTTTTTGTGTGTCATATATAGTAGTTAGACATGTCATTGTACAGCTCTTTAATAATTTATTATAGTTGGTTTCTTTTGGGACAATGAATGGAGTTAATATTTCTTCTCCTTTTTCATTAATTCGTCTATATGATCCTGATACAATATTTACTTTTTTATCTTGAAGAAATTTGATTTGTTTTTCTAAAAAATCTTGATCCCAAATATCATCACTATCTAAATAAACTATAAACCTACCTATAGCTTTTTTTAGCGAATTATTTCTAGCTTTCGCAGAGCCACCATTTTTTTGATTAAAATATTTTATTCTTGAATCTTTTTCAGAGTATTCTTTTAATATTTCCTCACTATTATCTTTTGAACCGTCATTTGTTGCCAGTAATTCCCAATTTTTATATGTTTGATCTCTAATACTTTTTAATGTTATTTCTATATATTTTTCACTATTATATATAGGCATAATTATCGATACTAATTCTTGCATTCTCCCTCCTAACCTCTATCTAGTTTATAAGCTAAATCTCTTGCTTCAATAACATTATCCTCAATTGAACAATATTTCCAGGCACCATATCTTCCAGCAGTATATATTTGACTGTTATTTAATTCTTTTTCTACCATTTCAAAATTTTCGTTTGATTCTTTTGAAACATGAACATATGCTGGATTCATAACTAACGTTGAATATTCCTCGAGTTCATGTTCATCTATTATTCCTACTTTTTTTAAATTTATTAATGTTTTTTTCAACTCTTCTTCAACATTAATAATCGCCCCTTCTTTAAATCCGATTTCTACATAAAGACTCGCTTTATTAAAATCAAGAATATTGTCATAAAATCCAACTCTATAAAAATTTAATTCTTTTTCTGGATAGTATATCCAATGTGTATCTTCGTATAGAGATTTTTTATTAAATCCTAAATTAAAAACTAAAACTTTATTTGAAGTATATACTTCATCCCTTTTATCCACCATTTCTATAAATTTATTAAATGGTGATGTATTTATCAAATACTCATATTCAATTTCTTCAACTTCCGTTTTTATAACTTTTCTTTTTTTATCAATTTCTTTTACCGCTGTATTTAATTTAATATTATTTTTATCTAATTTAGTTAATAGTGAATCAATAAATACTTTTGCACCTTTTTTAGGATATAAAAAAGTATTATTATAAGAAGAATTATTATTATTATTATTTTTCATATTCGATATTACTTCTTTTATATCTGCGTAAGGAAAAAAACGCCCCATAGAATTAACATCTAGCTTGTTTAATTCACAGGCATATAGCTTTTCGTTATACGGCTTTAAAAAAGATTCGGTTATCCCTTTCCCAAATTTTCCATATAACATCTCTTCAAAATTTTCATACCTTTCCTTCTCTTCTTTATTAAATAGGTAGTACAAACATTCAATAAAATCTTCTTTTTTTAATTGATGAATATTTTTTTGAAAAGGATAATCTATAAGTGTTTCATGAAAAAATATTTTAGTATTTTTCTCTTTAAAAATCAACTCTTCTTCAGGTATATCTTTTAAAAACATTTCCTTAATTTCTTTATCTGCAAAGTGAAAAAAATGTCCTGCATAATCCCATATAAAGTCTTTTTTATAAATTGTTCTACAATATCCTCCAACTTCCGATTCCTTTTCAAGAATTAAATAATCTTCTGATTTTAAATAACTGGCAAATGAAAGACCAGTTACCCCTCCACCTATTATTAAATATTTTATTTTTTTTATTTTCATTCCTTAACTCCTCCTATCATCCCTCTCAACCCATCCTTCATACTCTCTACAGGTTGATTATTTCCTTTAAATTGTAAACTACCGTATAATCTTACCATTATATTTGGTTTTACCTTACACAATAATTTATAGATGAAGTCCGGGAATTTAATTAAAATCACTTTTTTATCTAATCCCTCTCCTATCCCTTCTACCATCTGTTTTATAGATACTGCTTCTCCATCTGTTGGGATATATATTCCTCTTTCTTCTTTGTCTATTACTTTCTTAGTCAGTTCCAATAAATTATTTATCGAAACTATACTCCTCTTATTTTCATTGTAGTTAAAAGGCAAAATCGGAAATTTCTTTACTAATTTTACAAGGTTAGTCATATTTCCTTTTACCCCTGCACCATAGATCATAGGTGGTCTAATACACATCACTTGAAACACATCACTCGTTACTTGTTCCTCTTCACTGCTTTTTCCTTCTAACTGCCTTAAAATCTCTTCAGCTTCATATTTACTTTGCCCATAGGGATCATTGGGTTTACATTCTGAGTTAATATCCAAAACAAAATTATGATTATATAGATCGCCATCATATCCATAGACCTTTACTGTCGAATAAAACACAAAATGCCTTACACCATTTTCTTTAGCTCTTACTGCTAATTTTTCAGTCAGGTCTCTATTGATTTCAAAATATTTTTCTTCTGGTGCACCTTTCATCTGATGAACTAAAGCTGCTAGATGAAGTACACAATCTATATCTTTAAAATCTATATCTTCTACTTTAGTAGTTCGTAGACTTATAGGTACAATATCATACCGGTCACTATATTTTTCAATAAAGTTGATACCTACAAACCCACTGGCTCCCGTAACTATAATTTTTTTCTTTTTCTCCATGACAAACTCCTCGACGTAGACTAAATTCTGACTTTTTAGAATTTACAAATACTAAATTCAACTTTCTCCAACACAGAGACCTAGAGGTCACTGAGATTCTCAGAGTTTTTTCTAGTTTTTAACCATAAAATACCTGTTTTTTCTCTGCGTTCCTTCGTGTACTCTTTTAACTCTGCGTTGATATCTTTTTTTTATTTATTTGTTTTTACTATTAATCACTCTAGATATTCCACTCACCAATACTTCTACATTGAAGTTTATTAATAAACCTAACTCTTTTTTAGACAACCTCAAATAAGTTAACAGTTGTGCTTTATGAATTTTTTCTACCTTCTCAATTGCTTTTAATTCTATTATAATTTTATCCTCAACTAAAATATCAATTCTATATGAATTTTCTATAAGGGTACCCTTATAATTAATTGGAAGCATTACTTGTTTTTCATATTTTAATCCTATTTTTTTAACTCAACACATAGAGACTCTTCATAAGATTTTTCTAATAATCCAGCTCCTAAAAATTTATGTACCTCTATAGCTGCTCCTATTACTTTACTACTTAAATCATTTAGCTTCATAAATAACCTCCGCACATCTTTGTGTCCTCTTTAACTTTGCGTTGATATCTTTTATTTGCGACAAATTAGTATCTCTTCGTAGCTCCTACCAATTCTTGATGCTCCCCTAACAACTTTTCATCTTTCACCACTTGCTTATTCTCTATCTTTTTCAATATCTTTAATACTGTAGCTATTATCAGCCACATATCATAGAAAAAACTTTTATTTTTTATATAGTAATGATTTAACTTTATCTTATAAGGTCTGATCTGTTCCATATAAAACTTCTCTGGATCTTCTACCTGATCCATAAGATATTCTTCATCTGAAAATACTATACTCGCTGTAGATGATATACCGCTTCTCACACAAAATATTTCTTTTTCCCATTCAGTATAGCTAGAGAGTCTCCGAGGTAGTTCTGCTCTAGGGCCAATTATTGCCATATCTCCATTTAGTACATTAAATAACTGAGGTAATTCATCTAATTTAGTTTTCCTAATAAACTTTCCAACTTTGGTAATAGCATTTGAACCACCCTTTACCTGCACTCCCCTACCATCTTTATCAAAATCGGTTCTCATACTTCTAAACTTATATATATCAAATTCCCTTATACCTTTAGTCAGTCTTTTTTGCTTAAATAATATAGGGCCCTTAGATTCTAATTTTATAGCAACAGCTACAATCAGCATCACAGGCCAAAATATTAATATAGCTACAAGACTAGCCACAAAATCAAATATTCTTGTCATAACTTTCTCCTATCTTAATTTTTTCATAAAGTAACATTTTTTGACACAGATTACACAGATCTAAAACCTAATTAACTCAGATCTAAAATTCATTTTTCTTAGTTTAAACCTATCTTTAGTTTTGACTTCAACTCTTTTTCTAGATGTTATCCTACTTCTCAGAATATCTCTTGCGAGTTTCGTCGTACCCATTATGCCCGTCAGGTATCCCACTAAGAAACGGGAATCCATGGTCTCACTCTATAACATCATTTAGAAAAAGTTTGCTTTTCTTTGGTTCGTTTCTTTTTCAGATAAAAAGTAAATGAACCCGTAT
>NZ_JBATVM010000065.1:0-15200 GCF_049671765.1 Psychrilyobacter sp. | reverse complement strand
ATCCTATCTATAATTTTTCTATTCCCTTCCATCTGAATCTCATTTTCATTTCCACAATGAAAGTTCCATAATCTCAAAGATATATATGTATTTTCTAAAGAAAGCGATTTTTTTGTAAAATTTAATATTTTTTTTAAGTAGTCATCTTCATCTATCTTGTCTATATCACCATCAAAAGAATGAAGGGAAAAATTAATTTGTCTAAATGCTTTTTTATCTATTATCTTTTCTCCTACTCTCCCTATCAAAGTTCCATTGGTAGTTATGTTTACCTTAATCTCTTTTTCTCCTGCAAGATCTAAAAAACTAGCAATCTCTGGGTGTGACAAAGGTTCCCCCTTCACATGAAGGTATATATAATCACTGTATGGCTTTATTTCATCTAAGACATGTCTAAATTCGTCTAAATTCATAACTTTAGGAGGTCTTACTCCTTGAGGACAAAAACTACATTTTAAATTACATCGATTAGTTATCTCTATATATACTTTTTTATATTTTTTTGTATTTTTTCTCATTTTTTTCACCTCTTCTATAGCTTTTATTATAACATAGGACAATAAAAAAAGAGATAGTATTCTATCCCTTCTAAAATTACTATTTTCTAAATCGATAGTCCTCAATTGCTTCATTTATAACTTCTTCCGCTAAGACTGAACAGTGTAATTTCGATGCTGGCAATCCATCTAAATTTTCTGCAATAGATTTATTTGTCAACTCTAATGCTTCTTTTATAGTTTTACCTATTACCATCTCTGTAGTTACCGATGATGAGGCAATAGCTGACGCACACCCAAATGTTCTAAATTTTGCATCGGTAATCACGTTCTCTTTTATCATTAAAAAAATTTCCATCATATCTCCACAAGACGGACTTCCTACTTTTGCATATCCATCAGGATTTTCTATTATTCCTACATTTCTAGGATTCATAAAATGATCCATCAATTTTTGTGTATACATCAAATTTTCTATTATTTGTTCTGTAGATTCCACCTATCATCACTCCTAAATTTTAATTTATAAATTTTTTAATTTTTCTTCTATTAATTCTAATTCTTTTTGTAATTTAAATTTTCTTAAATTAAGTAGCTCTTTTTCACTATATTCAGCATCATTTCTAAATCCTTGTACAAACCTTCTCCCTAAACCTAAATTTCTTTTCCCATTTTCAAATCCAGCTTTTTTATATCCATTACAATATCCTAATTGTTTTCCCATTCCTCTTCCACTGTCCATTGGTCCTCTTCTATTACCATTCATAAAAATAACCTCCTTGTATAATTCACAATAAAAATATTTGAATATCAAAATTTATATTTTTAAGATAAGCCGAAAATAAATTCGGCTTATTTATAGTTAATATTTTTTATAACTATAACTTTTTAATTCAAAAAAACTGTCGACTTGTTTATAATTTTGTTTTTAAAAATAAGAATATTTAAGGCTTATTAACGTGCATATGCACATTTAAATTTTATAATAATTTGGGGATTTTGTCAATATTATTATAAAAATAATTCCTTGTAGGAAAAAAATTAAGATATAACAAAACCCTCCTAAATTATTGAAATCAATAATTTAGGAGGGTTTACTCTATCCTTTAGTTGCTCCAGCAGATAATCCTGCTACAATATGTTTTTGTAAATACATAAATAATATCGCAATAGGTACAGCTATTAATATAGAAGCTGCTGCAAACTGTGTAAAGTTATCATTTGCTCTACTTGAGATCCACTCAAATATCCCAACAGCTAAAGTTTTTTTCTCTGCACTTCTAAGCAGTAGTTTAGGAAAGATAAAATCAAACCATGGTCCAATAAAATTTGTTAATGCAACAAATACAACTATTGGTTTTGTGATAGGTAAAATAATTTTTAAAAATATAGTCAAATGCCCTGCTCCATCTACTCTAGCAGCCTCATCTAAACTCTTAGGTATTCCATCAAAATAACCCTTTACTAACCATGAGTTATATGGAATCTGTCCTGCAATATAAACTATTAGAAGCCCTGCATGAGTATCCATAAGACCCATCTTAGTAATTAGAATATAGATAGCTGTCATAGCTAGAAATGATGGAAACATCTGTAATACTAACATTCCTATCATGGCTTGTTTTCTTCCTCTAAATTTATACCTAGAAAATGTATAAGCTGTAAGAGTTGTTATCATAACTCCTAAGATCATATTAAGTGTCGCTATTTTCAATGTATTCATATACCAAATTGGAAAATCTGTTTCAGTAAATAAAGTTTTATAATGATCAAACGTTAATGCCTTTGGTAAAAATGTAGAACTATAAAGACTGTTTCCAACCTGCATAGATGACATCACAATCCATATTAGAGGCATAAGTACACTAAGCGCTATCAATATTAAACCTAAATATGTTAATCCGTCTAAAATCTTATCTATAATTTTTGTTTTACTCATTACATCATGTCCTCCTCTGTGAATGATTTACTTTTCATAAATTGATATGTGGAAAATGATGCTATAAAAATAAATAAAATTATTGATATCACTGCCGCCATATGAAATTGACTTTGATCACTGGTTAATTTAAATATCCAGGTTATTAAAATATCTGTTTCCCCTGCATATCTCAGGGCCGAATTAGTAGGTCTTCCATCTGTTAATAAGTATATTGCTCCAAAGTTATTAAAGTTATATGCAAAAGTTAATATTAGCACAGGTGCTGTTTGAAATAATAACATTGGTAATGTTACCTTCCAAAATTGAACCCATTTAGATGCACCATCAATTTCTGCCGCTTCATAGATTGAATCTGAAATATTTGTCAGAGATCCTGATAATAAAACCATAAAATATGGTGCTCCAAGCCAAGTATTAATAAGTATCAAACTAACTTTTGCTAATAATGGATCAGTTAAAAACGGTATTTTATCAAATCCGAAACTAACGATCAAATTATTAATAGGTCCAACCCCACTAAACATGAGTCTAAATACCAATAAAGATATAAATGCCGGAACAGCATAAGGTAAAATAAATATAGTTCTCCAAAAACCTTTAAATTTAATATTCTTTCGGTTCATCATAAGAGCCATAATAAGCCCACACGAATAATTTAATAGTGTTGAGAGAAAAGCCCATACTACTGTCCAACTTCCTATTTTAATAAATGTTTTACTCCATATTTTTAATTGGAAGATATCTATAAAGTTCTTAAACCCTACCCAATCTACTAAATTTCTAGGTGGAATATGATCTGGTGCTGAATAGTTTGTAAAAGCTACCAAAACAGTTACTAATATCGGTAACAAAATGAAAAATAAGACACCTAAAGTTGCTGGTGTTAACATTATAGACACAAAGCTACGATCATATACCTTTATTAAATATTCTTTTGTTGTCATATAAGATTCTTCAATGTCCATCTCGTGCCCTATTCTTTTGGCATCTTTAATATTCCATGTATATAGCCCCACTAAAATAAACAACATTATAATAGTTACAACACCCTCAATAAGTAAAAATACTGAATGATCTCCCTGTATAATTTGGAATCCATTCATTTTTTGAGTAGTTTCTCCCAGTGTTATAATACCCCAAATTCCTTTTATAATCCTTGGTATTTTTATAAGATATAATAATTCAATTATAAATAAAATTATCCCCTTAAGAAAATATTTATTATATAACTGCCCTAGCCCCATACAAAGACAAGACAGTAGCATTGATCTTTTTTCCCTATTCATCTTCTACCTCTTTTCTACATATTATTTGAGCACCAAATAGGTGCTCATTAAATTTAATTTAATACCATATCACACCGCTTATCTTCTAGTTTCCATTTGTTCTTTTATGATTTTAGTCATATTCTTTAATCCTTTTTCAGCAGTTACTTTTCCATTCCATATATCTGTAATTGTTGCTCCTGCTGGTTCCCAAATTAATCCCATCTCAGGAATTGCTGGCATAGGCACTGCATATTGAGCTTGCTCTAAGAAAGCTTTTGTGTATTTATGATTAACAATCTCAGGTGCATCGATTAATGCCTTAACTGGTGGTAATTGATTAGTCATCTTAAATCTTTCAATTAGCATCTCATCAGAAGTTGCAAATTCAGCAAATAATTGAGCTGCCTTTGGATACTTTGTATATGAGTTTACTAATAAAGTTCTGATCCCAGAAAAAGAAGCTGGATGTTTCCCATCAAATGTAGGAATTGATGCAACACCAAAGTTAACACCTGATTTTTCTGCTCCTTCTAATCCCCATGGCCCATTTATAATAGTGGCTACCTTTCCTTCTGCAAATAAACCTGTCATAGCGTCATAACTTACATCTCCAGCATTTTCAACTGAGATAGATTTTAATGACAACATCTTATTCATACCCTTAATAGCACCTTCATTATCCAAACCTATATCGTTAGCATCTGTTCCCTCATTTCCGAAAACATATCCTCCATCCATAGCCATAAACATATGAGCATAATAGAAATTAGAAAGTTCCCAGAAAATTCCAAATTTATTTTCAGATTTATTTGTGAAGTTTTCTCCAAATTTAATTAATTCCTCAAACGTCTTTGGAGCCTCAGGTAAAAGATCTTTATTATAATATAGTGCATATGTTTCAATTGCTAGAGGGAAACCATATACCTTTCCTCCATTTGTAACAGCGATTCTTGCTGCAGGTAAAAAGTCATTTTTTATTCTATCAGCACTAACTAGATTTTCCATAATAAGTCCTGATTGAACTAAATCTCCTATTTGATCATGAGGTGCAACAAAAACATCAGCTGCTGTTCCTGCTGGTCCATCTTGAATTACTTTATTTTTAATAGTAGAAATATCGTTCTCTTCTAAAACAACATGTACTCCATATTTTTCTTCATATTTTTTTGCTGCAAATTTAATGTATTCTCCAACTGTCCCTTTAGACTCCCATATTTTTAATACTGCTCCCTCTTCTGGAACTACTTCATTAGTTGTCGTTTGAGTAGCTTCTACTTCTTTAGATACATCCTTACTTTCTTCCTTTCCTTCGCATGCCATCATCCCAAATGATAAGATAAAAATCATCATTCCATATAAAACTTTTTTCATTTTTTCCCCCTTTTGTTTTTTTGGAAACGTTTCATTTTGTTTCTGATATTAGTCTAGTTCATTTCTTATAAAATGTCAACCATTAAGCAACAAAACAACACAAATTAGCTTTTATATGTCCAGTTCTATTATTTTTATAAGTTTAGAGAGAGAAAAGCCATACAAAATCAAACTTAGAGAACAAAAAAAAGTATTTCAATATCAATTGAAATACTTTTTTTGTTCTTTTTTATACTCTTAATAACCTACAACTTTAAAATAAAATATATTTTTAAATTTATATAGTTATTGATTTTTTTCTTATACTTGGTAGTGTAGAAGCTGCTATAATAAAAACCATTCCTATCATTTTAATAATTCCCAGTTCTTCTCCATATATGAAAAAACCCACACAACTAGCTACTATTACCTCAAAATTAGCTACTATACTTACCCTTACAGGATCCAAATATTTAATTGCCTTTATAAAAAATAAGTGCGATAGAATCGTTGGGAAAAAACCAAATCCTAATCCTAAAAGTATCATTGATTTATCTTGAAATAAGTTTTTTAGGCTTTCTTGTGGATTTATTTGAGGTACTATTACCAAAACACCTGCTACAAAACTATAAAACATGAGGGTATATGGATCTATTCCTTTAGGAAGATTTTTATTGAAGACAGGTAAAATTCCATAAGACATAGCGGCTAATATTCCTAGGATAATTCCTACAATATCTCCATTAAAATGGTCTATAGAACCATTGGTAACTATAAAAAAACACCCTGTAAAACATAAAATTATAGAAATAACATTTTCTTTGCTTAATTTAATTCCATTAAATATTCGGGCAAATAACATAGTAAATATAGGAGCAGTATAGAGTAAAATAACACCTGTAGTAATCCCTACCCTGACTATAGAACCAAAATAGAATAGATTAAACAATCCCTGACTTACCACTCCTACTAATAAACAGAACATTAATTTTTTCCCACTTATTTTAAATTTTCGTCTATCAGTAAAAAAAATATATATAAACATCATAACAGCATCAAAAAAAAGTCTAAAAAATGAAATTTCATAGGAATTAAATCCTGCATCTTTCAAATAAGTTACCACTATTCCTAAAGAACCCCAAAATATTGCTGCTAAAATTACAAATATATACCCCATAATCTCCCCCTGATAATTTTTTACCAAATTAGTACTCTCCTATTCTAACAAAAAAAAATCAAAATAACCATTAATATCATTTATATATAGCATAATAAGTAAATGGTATATTATTAAAAATATGATATAATAAATTTATCATGTATCTTGGAGGAATTTGTATGGAAAATAAAGGTATCGTAAAAAAAATTGAAGGAAAAAATTTATATATAGAACTATTTAGAGACAGCTCATGTGCTCATTGCTCTGGTTGTGGAAAGTCAGATAAAACTGTAACTGATCTATACCACTATGAACTCAACGAGGATATAAAAGTAAATTTAGGAGATCTCATAACATTTGAAATAAACAATAAATTCATCTTAAATTTAGCTCTCCTCATCTATGTTTCACCAGTAGTTTTAATGGTTCTTAGCTATATCATAGCTGCTAAATTGGGAGCCAGCGAAGGACAAGGAATCATTGTTTGTTTTAGTACACTTATAATATCATTTTTAGGCTTTTATCTATTTGATAAAAAAACGGGAAGTAAAATGATAAAAGAAGAGATCTCTATCAAAGAAGTTATCCCTTCAGATGAGATAAAAATCACCAGTTGTGGTCCAAAAGACTAAAAAAATATTGTCCAAGAACTTGACGTAATACAAATAATCAAGACAAATATAAGAGGGGTGGGAGCATGGAAAATAAAACTAACTAATAAAACAACAATAAATAAGTATATCGCTGTTTGTTGTTGTTTTATTTTAACCTTACATAGTTAAAATAAAATATAATTAGGAAGTGATATTTTGAATAAAATAAATATAATTGACTTAAGTTTTTCGTATAGCAACCCTTACAGAGTTGTTTTTGATAAACTTAATTTAGAGATTGATAGAAATTGGAAAACAATCGTTTTTGGAAAAAATGGACGTGGAAAGAGTACCCTTTTAAACTTAATAGAGGGTAAACTAACTAAAGATGGTGGAAAAATAATCTGTGACTGTAATTTTGTAAGTTTTGCATTTAATAAAAAATTAGAAGCAAATACCTTAGTTTTAGACGTTATAAAGGATAACCTCGGTAAATATCGTGAATATGAGGAATTAATGGCTAGTTATTTGGAAGATTTTAACGATGATAATATTCATAAATATGGTGAACTTTTAGAAAAATACACCAAGATTGATGGTTATAACTTAGAATTTAAAATCGAAAAAGAGTTAGAGAAACTAAACCTTTCAAAAGGTATATTAAATCAAGAGTACACTACTCTAAGTGGAGGAGAAAAAACAAAGGTACAGCTTGTTTCATTATTTTTAGATGAAAAGAATTTTCCTCTTATTGATGAGCCTACAAATCATCTGGATATTGAATCTAGAAAGATTGTAGGAGAGTATCTAAAAAAGCAGACAAGTGGATTCTTGTGTATCTCCCATGATAGGGAATTTTTAAACTTAGTTGGTGACCATGTGGTTCATCTACACGATAAAAGAGAAGCTAAAGTTCATAAGACTACATTCTTTAAATTTCAAGAAAATTATTCACAATTGTTAGAGACAGAAAAAAAGAAAAATGAATCTTTAAAAGGTAATATCAAGAAAAAAGAAGATAGCTTCAAAGAAAAAGCTAAATGGGCTGAAAAAGCCGAAAGAAAAATGTCTGCTACCCCTTCTAGTGGTAATCGCGCTGGGTTAGAAACTCTTGGGGTCCGTGCTAAAAAACTAATGAAAAGTGCTAAAGGTTATGAAAAAAAAGCTCGTGAAAGTATCAATGAAAGAAAAAAACTAGTTAAAAATTTTGAGAAAGAATATGATATCAAATTTACTAATACTGATACCCTTCCTCATGAAATCTTAAGAATAGATAATTTAGATATTTTCTACGGTGATAAACAAGTAGTTAAAAACTTAACATTTGTTGTTAATAAAGGGGATAGAGTAGCTATTAGAGGAGCTAACGGTAGTGGGAAAAGCAGTATCATAAAAGCCGTATTAAAACAAATTCCATATTTAGGAAATATTACGCTAGATCCCAGGTTAAAGCTAGGCTATCTTGCCCAAGAACTCTTACCTCAAAAGATAACCTTAGAGGATTACTTAGTAGAAAAAAGGATAGATATAAATAGATTTACACCTTTTTTAGCAGCCTTTGATATGAGAGGAAACCTTTTAAGTAAAGATACCTCTCTACTTAGCCAAGGTGAAACTCGAAAACTCTATATGGCTCTCAATCTATACCATGATAATAATTTTTTTATTTGGGATGAGCCTTTAAACTTCTTGGATTTAGAGAGTAGAAAAAAACTAGAAGATGCCATATTAAAATATAACCCAACTATTTTATTTGTAGAGCATGACAATTTTTTTGTCGAAAAGGTCTCTACTAGAATAATTGATTTGGAAAAAGGGGTTGTATAATATGAACTTTATTCTGTATCTAATATCATCAGTAACATCAATTGTAGGCTCTGGGATTCAATCTATAATTATACCATTATACATTTTAAAAGTAACTGGATCAGGACTTCAAATGGCGAAAGCAGCTAGTATATTTGGTATAATTAGTCTTATTATGGGACCTATTGGAGGAGCCTTAGCAGATAAATTTAATAGAAAACATATTTTAATTATTTGTGATTTTTTATCATTTTCAACTCTTGCTATATTACTACTTTCAAAAATAAATAACATAAATGGAATTATAGCAATGCAAGGAGTGTTAATTATTATTTCAAGCTGTTTTTCCGCTTCGTCTACAGCTATTTTTTCTGAGTTAGATTCTTTAGATAAAGTAGAAAATAATAATAATATTTATAATGGTGTCATAAGTTTTATTGGATTATTCACACCAATATTAGGGTTGGCACTGTATGGTTTTGTAGAATTAAAATTTATTTTCTTCTTTAATGGTCTTACGTTTTTGATTTCAGCAATTTCAGAGTTTTTTATTAAATATACTTTTAAGAAAAAAGAGAAGAAAGAGATTAAAGAGAATGTATTAAAATTATATAACCCTGTTATAAAATATTTATTAGAAAAAAAAGATTTAATAGGAATTTCGTTATATGCAGTAGTTATTAACTTTGTATTTACCCCTACATTTATTGTTTTAATTCCATATTTCATTATAAAAAAATTATCTTTAAATAATATTTATATAGGTTATTTTGAAACAACTTTAGGAATAGGTATGATAATTGGAAACTTAATTATTGGAAAATACTCTAATAAAATTAATTTTAAAAGCAAAATAGTTTTTTCTATTACTAGTAGGATGTTAATATTTATATTATTTATTAATATGGATTTATTTTTTAAAGAACCATATTATATATATTTAAATGCTATTTTAATTTTTTTAGAAGGAATCTTAAGTACTTTAGTTAATGTTCCTTTGTTTTCTTACTTACATAAAGAAGTTCATAATGAAGTTAAAGGAAGGTTTTTTTCTTTATTGAATACGATATTTCAATCAACTGTACCCTTTGGCTTAATTATTTTTGGCTTCTTGCTAGATATAAAATTTGATGTAAGAGTAATTGTTACGTCTAGTTTTATGAGTATTATAGTTTTTACATATATTTATTTTTATAAAACGAACATTGGAAAACTTTTTTTACAAGAAACTAAAAATTAAAAAAAAGATTTAATAGAATAATTATTCTATTAAATCTTTTTTTCTTATACCATTAAACTTAGAAGTGAAAGTCCACCGATACACCATAACACTGGAGAAACTTTATTATATTCTCCTGTACCTACATGAACTACTATATATGATAAAAATCCAAAACTAAGTCCAGTACTGATACTGTATGTAAGAGGCATCATAATCACTGTAGCAAATACCGGTAGTGCTGTTTTAAAATCATTTAGATCTAATTCTTTTAAATTTTTAAACATATAGATCCCAACAATAATAAGCGCTGGTGCTGTAGCATATGCTGGGACAATCCCTACAATTGGTGTAAATAACAACGAAAGTAAAAATAGCATACCAATAACAACTGAAGCTAACCCTGTTCTGGCTCCTGCTGCTATTCCTGCTGTAGTTTCTGAAAGTGTAGTAACGGTACTAGATCCCAATAATGATCCTATTATTGTAGAAGCTACATCTGTATGGATCATTCTACCAAGTGACAAAATATTTCCATCTTCATCTTCCATTCCCATCTCCTTGGCACAAGCAATAAGAGTTCCCAATGAATCAAATAGATCTACAAACATAAATGAAAATATAGGTCCGATCAACGCAAATTGCAAAGCTCCTATTATATCTAATTTAAATGCAATAGGTGCTATTGACGGTGGCATAGACATGATCTGTGTAGGAAGTTCAACTACTCCTATAATCATCCCTAGAACCGTAGTAGTGATCATTCCTATCAACATTCCACCCTTTACATTCCTAAGCTCTAAAAGAGCCGATATCATGATTCCTATAACTCCTAGTACAACTGTAGGAGTAAATTTCCCTAATGATACAAATGTTGCTGAATTGGCAACTATTAATCCCATACTCTTTAACCCTATAAAAGCTATAAAAAGCCCGATTCCTGCTGTAGAAGCTATTTTTAGTTCCACAGGAATTGCCTGCGCTATCCTCTCCCTTATCCCACCAATGGATAGAACTAAAAAGAATAATCCAGATATAAATACCACTCCTAATGCTGTTTCCCAAGGTATTCCTTTTCCAATAACTAGTGTATAGGTAAAAAATGCATTAAGTCCCATTCCTGGTGCTAATCCTAATGGTGCATTTGCCCAAAAAGCCGCTATCAAACTACCAATTGCAGCACTTAAACATGTAATAGTAATAAGAGCCCCTTTATCCATTCCTGTATCCGACATTATAGAAGGGTTTACAAATATAATATATGACATAGTCATAAACGTAGTAACTCCTCCAATAACCTCTTGCTTTACCGAAGTTTTTCTTTCGGTTAATTTAAACATTCTTTCTAACATTCTACTTCCCCCATCCTTAAATTTTTAGTAGGTAGTAATCTAATAGTTATATGTTTTTTATGAAAAGCAACGACGTTGCATCCAAAATAAGTATAATCTAGGCTTTTATAATTATTTATTCCGTAATTTTCATCTCAAGATTCTTAGGTTATATAATAATCTTGGCGATGCCTCTTGCGGTTATAATTTCCTAAATAATAAAAAAAGATCCTGTTTTCCTTATGTCTCAGGAAAACAGAACCTTTATATACATTAAAATATTAGGTATCTATCTTCTTATAGTCAGCTTTTTTTAAGGTAGCTGGTAGAAACTTTTCGCCATATCCGAAATTTATATAAGTTTTTTTATTTAGAAGATTATACCATTTTATCCATAGAATTACAAAGCTTTTCATATGAAAACCCTACAACATTTAACTTGTAATTAATATAAGAAAAGAACCTTCGGGTTCTTTTTGTTTAAAGGAAAATCAGAATTGTGGTAGAATAAATTAGATGAAAGTACATTTGTAGTAAAATATCAGATATTTTAACTAAAAGTGAGGAGAAATTATGAAAAAATTATATATATTGATATTTTTTGTATATTATATTGTAAGTCTAGCAGAAGATACAGACAAGATAGAATTTAGATTAGGAGGAAATATAGCGGGAAAATATAAGGAGGTCAATACAACTAATTTTAAGAATAATAGTGAACCTAAAGGGATTGGATATGAATTTATTGTAGAATTGATCCATGAACCTATCTTAAATTTGATAACTGGTTTAGGAACCGGTTATCAAAGAGAAAGCGAAATAAGAGTAAAAGGGAAAAATTGTGGGGTAATCGATACTATACCTATTTATGCAACTGTAAAATATCGATTTAATGACGATGGGATATATAAGCCATATATAAAACTAAATTTAGGGGTGTCTATTCCTTATACTAAATCAGAATTAGAAAAAACTGGTGTTACAGCAGAAACAGGATTCTATTATTCGCTAGGAGGAGGAATGGAATATAAAAATATGATAGTTGACCTTAGTTACCAATATAATAGAAATAAATTGGATGGAGATTATGATGGGAAGATAGAAACAAGTAAGTTAACATTAGGAATAGGATATAGATTGGATATATAGGAGGCTGTTATGATAGATTATCGACGTAAAATAGATAATATAACAAATTTGTATAGATCATATGACTATGAGGTGTTTCTTTACCAATTGAAAGAAAAGATTTTAGATGAACAGTTTAGAGAGATATTTAATGAAATAAGATGGGCAAGAGAGATAAAAAAACTTGGTTCTCCTATTCCTAATGAGCTTCTGAATATGCTAGAAAATTTGAAAGGAAGGATAGTTAATTACTATATAGAATATTTGAAAACCAATAGGGAAACGATAAAAATAGAAGATCCAGATATAATAATTGGTTTAGGTTGTAGTAATGGACTGGGATTTTTGGATAAAAGGGTAGAGGTATTAGGAGAGTTGGTAGAGAAATTTCCAGAAGCAAAAATATTACTTTCTGGTGGAGGAATGGGAGTTTTAAAAACTGAAGCACTAGAGATGTTGGAGAAGTTAAAAAAAAATTATAAAGTGGATGATAAACTTATAATTTTAGAAGAAGATTCTTTAGATACCTTAGGGAATATTGTTTTTTCAAAACTATTATTAAAAAAAATGAATATATTGTGCAACATAGAAAAAATAATAGTAGTAACATCTCCATTTCATGTGATAAGGGTTCATTCTTTACTTAGTAGAGTTTTCCCAAAAGAGATTTTATTTGAGATTAAAGGTCATGATTATTATTTAAACAAGGTAACTAATGATGTAACTACCAGAAAAATTGTTGAAAATGAGATAAAATCTCTATATAGATCTGATAGAATATTTAATATAGTTAATTTGAAGGAAGAGAAAAAGACCGGTTTTGAAGTAGATGAAACTAGTCTTTTTTATCAAATGCTTCTATATCATGACCTGTATAGGAATAGAAGAGATATTTTAAGAAAATATTATGGATGTTTAGAGATTTACAAAATTTAAACATTATTTTAATAAAGAAAAAACACTAAAGACTATAAAGTTTTTAGTGTTTTTTTCTAAACGGTAGATACATAAGGGTGAAAAGAATTATCATTACGATCTCTAAAGAAATTATATAAAATGGCCAAGGGCCTAAAAAATCCATGGGACTTGAGATAGGTTTTTTCTTTAAAAACATATAGTTTGTGTTAAGTAAAAAATTAAGAGGAAATAGAACGAGCATTATTCCATTAATGTATATAAATGATTTTTTTAAAGAATAAAAAGTAATACTAAACTTAAAGTGTAATAAACAATAAAACGTAGCAAAATAGATATAGAAATGTGTTAGAAAAAAACTAATATTTGAGTAATTAGGGAAAGCAATTCTAATATCAGGTGTTGCAATAGCTAAAATAGCTCCGATACTCCAAAAATAGACTACATTAAAGATTTTCTTAGACCGAAATATCATCATAAGAGCTGCTAGAATTAGTGTATAATTACACATATTAAATGGTAAAAGGTTGAGAAAGCTTTCTTTAAAAACCAGATATCTATAGAGTAACTCGATAGTTTTTTCTACTAAGATAAAATACCCAGAAATTTTGGCAAACTTATCTAAATCAAGTTTAAATAATTTTGGGAAATATAAAATTAAAGCAGTTAAACCACCGTAACCAAAAATATAAAAAAAATGTTCTGTGCTAAACAATGTAAATTCTCTAATTGTAATCACCTACCTATGAAATCCTAGATCTGAAGGGTTGATATCTCCTGATACATGAGCAATATTTCCTCCTAATTTTTCAAACTCTTTTCGAAGTTTTACTACTTTCTTAGCCAATTCAACAGTATCGGTATTTAAATTTTCTGCTTTTATCCTTCCTTTTGACCAATATTCTATAATCAACTTACTATCTCCATAAATATTTTTTTTGCCTTCTTTTAGAGCTATATTTAGAGCTATATAACATCCTAAAAGTTCACCAAAGTTATTGGTACTTCCTGGTTTAGTCAAATAATTATCAAATTGATTGATTTTTTCTTTGGGAACAAAATGATGTAGGATAGATTTTCCATATTTATCAGTGACTCTGACTTCAGTTCCTATTCCACGACCGGTTCCGGCATCAAAATAGATTCCTAAGGGTAATTTTTCTTGAATCATCTCTTTAGTTTCATAGATAGCTCCATTTGCTATCCACTTTTCAGCTTCCTTGTGGCTTTTAAAGGACTTATAACGGACATTCCCACCACGAGTAAGGGTCTTACACTCATCCCAATCGTTAGTGATTATACCGGTATTTGAATGGGTATAAAAACAAGCATAAAATTTGTCTAATTTTTTTTCATAGTTTCCACCTGAACCTAACCATTTTTCAGCTTCTAATTTGGTTACAAATCCTTTATATCTAGCTTTTTTTCCTTTAGTTTTATTCTGGCATTCTGGCCAAGATGTCAGTATACCACTCTCATTTATACTTTCTATTACATATGCATAAAATTTATTTTTTGCCATTATTATCTCCTGTCTTTAATTTTGTATTTTTAGTTATTATACCATCATAAATAGAAAAATGAAAAAAATCTGTGAAAATAAAAGTTGTTCATAAATATTAAAAATGTTTTTGTTGGAGAAAGTTAGTGCATACCGAATGATGGGAAAAGTTATATTTAAATTAAGGGTATTTTGGGGGATTTGTATATGGTGAATTATGATAAAATAAAAAAGTTAGTTAAAAAAATTAAAAAGGAAATATAGAATATAGATAGAAAAAAATAAATAAGAAAAATTGGAGGTGGAAGATGAAAAAAATATTGATTATGTTTTTTATTGTGACAAGTCTAGCTATGGGTGGTTATTTGGATACCTGGGATGAACTGTTACAAAAATATACGTCTATTGGAAAAAAAGATGGAATAACTTTGGTAGTAGTAGATTATAGGGGATTAAAGCAAGATGTTAAGTTTGAAAAATTGCTAGAAGAG
>NZ_JBATVM010000064.1:0-3832 GCF_049671765.1 Psychrilyobacter sp. | reverse complement strand
TTGTTTGTCCATTACCTGGCCCTTATAATAGAACTCTCCATTGATGATTTTCATCTCGTCCTTATCCTCTTGATTCTGGAACTTTTTAAGCAGTTCGAATACAAATTCTAACCCCACTTGATTCACCCCCATATTTTCCCTTATATCCACTATTTATATATACTACATAAATATATTAATTTCCTTTATTTTATTGAGGTGATTATTTTCTCTCTTGTGAATTCTAGGTAAACACCTCAAAGACAAAAAAGCTATGTCCATAAATTAAGACAAAACAAAAAAGACCCAGTAAAAATAAGCCTTTTGGCTCATCTCCTAGATCTTTTTTTCTCTGATTACTGAGCGAAGCCGAAGTATCCCTCGACCTCGGTTTCTCTAATACTAGAGAAACCATCAAAAGAAGGAGTTAATACTTAGAATTAACATTCTGCCTACATTTCATTAAACCTCAATAAAAACAAGTAAATATATATATTACTGATTAATTTAATACCCAAATATGTAGAGGCAATTAATTATTATTCTTATCCTCTTCTAACATTTCATATAGTTCATTCATTTTGGTTCTCAGAATTTCTTTTGGTATTAATTTAGTGAAAAAACTCGCCTCATTGTGGCGAGTTTTTCATTTTCTGAATAAACCTCATAAAACTGTTTCATTCTCCATAAACTTCTCAACTTCTTAATCTGTTTTCAGATTCATCAGAGTTTCTATCAGATGATATTTCCCTTTTTTAGCCAATTCAGATAGTGCCTTTCTTTTTACCATACCAAACTACATTCCTTCCGACTTATACTCTTACAGCCTCTAAGCCTAGGTCTCCACTAAAAGACTTAAAAGAACTTAAATGATTATAAAAGAGAAAAAAACCCAGTAAAGATAAATCTTGTGAATTCTCTCTTGGATCTTTTATATTTTATTTTACATCACTTAAAATTTTCTTTATATACTAACCTCATTGCATCAACATCTTTTCTTGTTTCTATCGACATAATATTATAAAGTCCCATACTTTTTACTTCTCTTAATTTATTTAAATCCCACAAGCATTCTTTTAGTATAAAATATTTAACTAATAATTTAATTTTTCTACTTTTTTTATTTCCCATTCCTAATCTAATAAAAATACTTTCATACTCAACTACTAAAATTAAGATATACGCAAATGGTAAATATAAAATCATCATTAATGGAGTTAAGAAAAAACTTTTTAAAGTTTCTTCATTTAATATTTGATTATAACTATCATATATATTTTTAAATCCAGAATATATTATCATTAGCCCAATTGCTGCTTCTAAATAATTAAATGGTTTTATTAATATTTTGTATTCGTCTTTTTTATCAATCATTATTTTACTTATTACTATAGTTGTTATAATAGGTATTAAAAATATCTCCACTATTAGTGAATATGTGTGAAAATTTACTATAAATTCAAATAATAATCCAAAAGTTATGATTTTTTTAAGATAATTTCTAAAAAAGTTACCCTCTTTTTTTAGGTTAGAATAATTAAATGTAATTACACTTCCAACAAAGATAAACCATTTGATAGTATCTTTTAGATAGCCTATTTCCCAGTATCCAATTTTCCATAATGTAAAAATAATAAAACTAAAATAAACCCCTTCTATTAAAAAATATATAAATAATTGTGGTGCAAAAAATAATTTTATTATTTTTAAAATTCCATCTCTTGTAGATTTTTTCTTTAACATCCATATAAATATAATAATACCCCAAAATATACTGGCTAACTCTCTTGTATTAAATATATTTTGATTAACTACATTTAATAAAATATCGATTTTTTTTCCTCCTTGACAATAAAACTCTAACATTTCACTTTTTTTGACATTTATTAACTTTTAATTTACAAAAATTTATCATTCCAATATTTATAACATCCTATTTTTATAAAATAAGGAGTATATAATTTATATTCAGAATTTTCATTATAAGAAAAATGCATAGCGAAAAACCTTAAAGAGACACGATTAATTTCTAGAATAATCAACTTTATATCTGAATACATTGTTTTTAAATCTTTTATTAAGTTATGATTAGTTAACCATTGATCAACAATATAGTGTTTACTTCGAACTCCTATAATATCGTTTATATTAGCATATCTACTTGCTGTATCATTAAATAAATTATCTAATAGTTCAAAATAACTCCTGTATAAATCTGATTCAAATAATTTTCTCATATTTTGTAATTTAAACCATATTAAATCATTTTTTTCAATGCTTTCAATCAACTTAATTAAAGAATGGCCTTTTTCCATCTTTTCTGAAAAAAGATGTTTATAAGTTTTAAAAAATAACTCCCATCCCCTATGGTTTATTCTTAATAATTCTTCTAAAATTAATATATCATTATCCCAGTTTTCTATAGATCTTAAACTAAAGTCAATAAGATTAACTGATTGTTCAAATGAGTTTAAATAAGGTAATTTATTATCTTCCATTTGGTTCCTCCTACTAATAATAAAAATTTATTTTCTATTTCCTGTTAAGTCAGCAATTACTGCTTGTAGAACTTGCCAACTTATTTTAGCAGTATGAATATCAGGATTAAATTTCATCAAACTTTGCTGTGCAGGATGAATAAAGTTTCTAAAATCCCTAAGTGTATGACTATATTCTTTTATATCTAGCCCTATAAAATTTTCTTGATGTGCTACATTTATAAAATCACTTAAAGTCCATTGACTAGATGGTTTAACTTTTACTTTGTTTTCTTTGCCTCTTTTATCTTTTGGTGCAGATTTTGACGTATTAAATTTAACCATATTTTTTGAGAATAAATTCAATAAAATACCTTCTAAAACACTTCCACATAAAAAAATTACTGAAAGTGAAGCCCCAGAATTTAAACATTTTTTTATTTCTTCTATTCTTTGTTCAATAATAGATTCTGTTCCTATATCTAAATTTAATAAAGATAAATCAAATTTTGAAAATTTAAGATCTAAAAATTCTGTTTCTGTTTCTACTTTTTTTACTTTACCCGATAATTTAAAAATATACCTTTCAGCTTCTTCAAGATCTTTCTTATCTATTTTATCGATACCTTTAGATATATTTAATAATTCAGTTAAAACTTCAGCAACTAAAATATTACCTTCTAACTCCCAAAAAGCTCTTAATCTATTCATTTTTGAGCCACTATTTTTATTATATTTTTCAGAAAAAATATTTATATTAAAATCATTAAAAAATTCTCTAAATGTTCTATCAGAAAAATCTAAAACATATCCACCTCTATTAAATAATTTTTCAAATAATTTTTTTTCATTAAATTTTAAATTAGCCATTTTTATTTCTTCTCCCTTTTCTTCATTTTTTCATTAAAATAACTCTTCACAAAATCAAGTATACTCCTTTTCCCTTTTATTATCTACTTTACCCCCTTTTTCTGGGCACTCCCTACCTAGTTACTTCCTTTTGCCTCCTCTCTCTTTATCCTCAAAGAGAGAGAACATAAGAGAGAGTTCTCTTACCATCCCTTAATAACTATAAGATTAATTCACTTATTCCTCTCTACCCCTTATATTCATTACTTTGGTTTCTTTTACCAAGAGAAACCATAAGAAGGAAGAGTTCAAAAGCCCACGTTTTTAATATATTTTAAAGACTTTTAAAAGCTTTTACCTCGGTTCTAGCCTTACTTACTATTGGTATACAATCAACATGTAGACCCAAAAAACCACACATAATGACCCAAAAAGACAGTCATAATGACCCAAAAAACCAGTTTCGATGACCCAAAAAGACAGTTTTATAAACTTATTACTTGCTTATTGTTTTTCACCTACCACTT
>NZ_JBATVM010000063.1:0-21052 GCF_049671765.1 Psychrilyobacter sp. | reverse complement strand
TAAAAAAAGCATCGAGTTTCCTCGATGCTTTTACAATTATAATTACTTTCTAAGTTCAGTGATTCTAGCTTTCTTACCAGATAATCCTCTAAGGTAGAATAATCTTGCTCTTCTAACTTTTCCGATTCTCTTAACTTCAATACTGTCGATCATTGGTGAGTTAACAGGTAATATTCTCTCTACTCCAAATCCAGCAGTTACTTTTCTAATTGTGAAAGTCTTAGCAATTCCTCCACCATTTACTCTGATTACTACACCTTCGAAATGTTGGATTCTTTCTTTTTCTCCCTCTTTAACTTTTAAAGCTACGTTTAAAGTATCTCCAGCTTTAAATTCAGGTAAGTCAGTTCTGATGTAATCTTTTTCTACTAACATGATTAATTTTTCTTTCATTTTTTTGTTCCTCCTAAGTTCTAAGACATTCTTAATAACGCATACAGGTTACAGAGGAATATCCGATTTTTAACTAGATAATTTTACCATATCTGTTATTATATGTCAATCAGATTATAATTACTTTTTGTACACCATTCCTTCTTGCAAGAAGAGATAACTCATCCATCATCTTATCTACAGGACTTGATATTTCTAAGAGCTTCCCCTCTAGAACTTCTTTTCTTACACCTATATGTCTATATTTTATAAGTTTATAAATAACATTTTTATCTAGTTGATTTCTAGTATTTATTTCACTTATCAAACGTGATACCTCAGTAACAGTTTCTATATTATCTAGTAGTTTAGGTACAACCACTGTTCTCACTTCATATAGCTTACCTAAATCGCCTAGAAACTCTATATTTTTTTTTACAATAAAATTATCAATACCTGTAAGATTATTATGAGCTTTTTCGTCCCACACTTTCATATCTACCATAAATTTATCTGTAGCTTGTATAAATTCACTATAGATATTCTCACTCATATCTAGAGATCCATTGGTATCTACAAATGTAGTCAACCCTAATTTTTTAACCTCTTTAAATAATTTTGTTATAAATTTATAACTTAGAGTAGCTTCTCCACCACTTACAGTTATTCCACGGATAAAACCACTGACTTTCTTTATCTCCTCTAAAAGTTCTTCTACACTATAATCTATAGTTTTAGGAGATGAATTTATCATACAAACCTCTGTACACCTATCACATTCTACACAGAGTTTTTTATCCCAGCAAACCTTTGAGTCTACCATAGTCAGTGCTCCTACAGGACAGCTATCTATACAAATTCCACAAGAATTGCACTTATTTATAGTCTCTGGATTGTGACAGTACAGGCAATTATAGTTACATCCTTGAAAAAATATACTCATCCTATTCCCTGGACCATCTACATTGGAAAATTTTATTATCTTGTTTATTTTTGCCTTTTTCATGAACAGACCTCTTTTTGCCAAATTTCAACCCTTTTTTTTAGTCACGAATTACACGAAAGATATACGATTATAAGTTTACTCCTTATTTCGTGATAATTAGTGTAATTCGTAACTAGTCTTTTTTTATCATTATTTTTTTCTTAATTTCCTCTGCAATACCCTTCCATTATCTCTAGCACCTTTTCCCAAAATAGTAGTATCTCTTAAAACTACTTTCCCTTCGTCTAATTTTTTCATTTCTGATCTTTTTACTAAATACCCAGTAACTCTGACTACATCACAGTCACTACCATACATAGAAAAAAATCTAAGTCCCATATTAAATCCACCATTTATTATATCTAATATAGCCTGAGGATTCTTTTTATATGTTTCATCAAATGAATATATATCTCCTAGTCCACTGGCAAAATATTTATGAAATGGTGCAGCTTGTACTATAAGATCAAATATTTCTGGTTCCTCACCAATTGGTATTCTACACCCGGGACTTTCTCCAGCATCAGTTTCAATCCCTACCTGAGAATGTAAAAGATGTTTTTTATCTTCACTCTCAAAATATTTACATCTATGGGCTTTTATTATTTTTGTAAGAACTTTTACTATATCTTCTCCTAATTCATTGGCTAGATCATTACTACCAAATCTACCAGTGTTTCCTTCTAGTTCCATCAGATGATTTACACATTCTGCTAATCCAACCATTCCAAAGAGTCCTGTAAATTTTTCTTTTTTTATAAACCCTTCTGCTACTAAGAAATTAACTTGAAAAAACACCGATTCTTCCAATATGAATCTAATTCTTTCATCTATGTACCCAAGCATCTCATGGGCTACTTTTGGTAAAACATTTTCCATGAAATCAGCTTTATTACTAGCTTTTTCAGCTAGTCTTCCCAATCTCACCCGTACTAATGTATGAGCTCCTCCACCTACTTCTAAACCGTTATAGCAACTTACTATCCCGTATTCATTTCCACCAAAATCTTCCCTATACATACTATCTTTGGCAAAACTAGGTTTCGCTGTAACCAAAGCTGTATTGATCGATTCGATAGCTAATTTATTGGTAGTTTCTTCACTATATTTTAATGTCAAATTAGGAGTAGGTAATTCTAACTCCCTCATTGCTTTTAATATTAACATCCCTGCTTTTGTTTCACGTGGTCCTATGTTAGCATGGCAAAACGAATCTGTAATAGTCGTATCTATATGCTTTAAAAATAATTTTATAGCTCTATAACATTCGCCTTCATTTTCATCTGTCACAAATTTTTCCAAAAGGTAATCTATATTTCCTAGGTATACTGGCATAGTTGTTATAGAAGGTACATGTTTATAAAACATCAATAGATTATTTGTTGCTTCCCAAATATCTGTAGGAGATGTAATATTTAAAAATTCACACCCACCTTTCATAAATTTATCGTAATCAGGTAAGATATATCTCGGTCTATATGGTGCATTTCCCTCAAATAAATCACATATAATTCCTGCTTCTCTATATTCTTTTACATAATCTGTCATTTCTAATACATCTAAAGTATTTTCTGCAGCACGGGCCAATCCCAATACCCTCTGTTCAAAGGTAATATTCGTATCTTTAATTATATCTAATATACTCATAATCTCTCTCCTTTTTTCATTCTCTTTGTGAACAAGGTTCTATCTAAATTATATCATACAAATCCATGAAATTCTGAGTTATACAATTTTTCATATTTTCCCTTTTTCCCTATAAGTTCTTCATGAGTTCCTTCTTCTTGGATTCCCTCTTTATCTAAGTAGATTATATTATCTGAATTTTTTATAGTTGTTAATCTATGAGCTATAGTAAGAGTTGTTCTTCCAACTGATAATTTAGCCAAAGAATCTTGGATATATTTTTCAGTTTGATTATCTAGAGCACTAGTTGCTTCATCCAATATTAAAATCTTTGGATTTTTTAAAAATATTCGAGCTATAGATATTCTTTGTTTTTGTCCACCAGATAGTTTGACTCCTCTTTCTCCTACCAAGGTATCCATTCCATCAGGTAATTCATTTATAAATTCTAGAGCATTGGCCATTTTTGCGGCACTTTTTATCTCATCTTGAGTAGCGTCAATTTTTCCTAGACCAATATTGTCTCCTATACTTCCATGAAATAAATATACATCCTGCTGAACGATCCCTATATTTTTTCTAAGCGAATTCTGTGTTATTTTCTTAACATCTACACCATCTATGGTAATCTGACCACGGCTTACATCATAAAATCTAGGTAATAAACTACAAATTGTAGATTTCCCTGCTCCACTAGGACCAACTAAAGCCACTTTTTCTCCGGCTTTTATATCTAAATTGAAATTTTTTAATATTATCTCTCCATCATTATATGAAAAATCTACAGATTTAAATCCTAGGTTTCCAAAAATATTTTCTAAATTTTGAGCACCTTCACTGTCTTTTATATCTGGATCGATATTCATAACTTCACAAAATCTTTCATAACCTACAGTCCCTTGCTGATACATCTCTAAAAATGAAATAATTCTCTTAATTGGATCTAAAAACCTATTTACAAAGAGTAAAAATGCAATCAATATACCGACTGTTAATTGACCTTTTATTACCATGGTTCCACCTAAAACTAAGATTATAATTTGGATTCCTCCAGAAAATACTCCTGTTGCACTGGTCAATATACTTATGGGTTCAAAGGCTTTCATAAGACTGTCCGCCACACTTTTATTATATTTGTCAAAGTTTTTTGAACTTGTTTTTTCATTTCCAAATGCTTTTACAACTCTAATTCCTGCTATACTATCCTCTAAATGAGAGTTTACTTCTGCCGATACAACTCTATAATCTTTAAAAGCTCTCTTCATTTTTTTATTTTCTTTTATCACAAAATAAATATAAAAAGGCAAGATTGAAAATACCACTAGAGTTAGAGTAATATTTAAATTTATCATCAAAATAAATGATCCTATAAAGGTAACTATTATTATAAATAGATCTTCAGGACCGTGATGGGCTAATTCAGACAAGATCTCAAGATCTCCCATAACTCTGGACATTATCGTTCCAGTTTTGGCATTATCATAATAAGATAATGATAATTTTTGCAGATGACGAAATAATTTATTTCTCATGTCATACCTTATATTGACTCCCATCTTATGTCCATAATAGGTTACTATATAGGCTAAGATAGCTCTTATCCCTTGGAGTACTACTAATATTGATATCAAAATCAGAAAAAATTTATAATTTTTATTTGGCAGTTCCACATCTATTATCCTCTGGGTAAATACTGGAAATGCTAGGTCTATCATTGCCATAAAAAATGCACTTGAAAAATCCAAGATAAATAATTTCTTATGGGGTTTAAAATGTTCAAAAATATCTGTTAGTTTCATTTTGCCTCCTGTTTATACTTTTTTGTTATTAATATTTAATGTAATTATATCATATAAATATATATAATTGAGAGTTATATAATTTCTGTTATTTTTACTTTTCTACACATATAAAAAGACCTAGATTTTTAAATCTAGATCTTAGGAATTTCTATTAAATATTTTAATTTATTAGGAGTTATTATCCCCATATAGATAGCTTTCTTAGGGTATTAACCATCAGATTTTATTTTATCTAATTTTGACTATAATTATTCAAAAAAAATCAGCCCTAGTACGCATGGTAAACTATTAAGCATGGCTGACATGTTATAAATCCCTTTAATAAAAAAATTTAGTTTAGATATAAGAAAAAATTTAAAATTTAAATATTATTCTCCTGTTTCTATTTATATAAACTTTTTATAAAACTTTTTACTCTTTAATTTTTTCAAAGTTTTCATATCTTTTTTTAATACTTGTTTAGAAACTTTACTAAGTTTTAAATGAATTTGACTATAGTGGCATTCTCTAAACTTTAAACCACTTCCACATGGACATAACATATTTTTATTTCCTAAATAAAATTCAAGAATAGATATAATCTTATCTTTTTCTTTTATTCCTAATATATCTTCATAAGCTTCTCTTATACCATCTCCATGAGAATATTCTCCTACTGGAAAATCACCATATTCTTTTATACAACAATATCTAAAGAAATATGGAATAATAAATTGATCTATATATTTAGTTATAGATTTATTACTCGCAATATATCCTTGCCAAAGTTCTATTGAACTTCCTAAACAGAGATTACCTTTTCTGAATTTATGATAATTACTGTCTACTTTCTTTGAGGTTTCAATAACCTCAGGAAGACTTTTATTTGTTTTATCTATTGTTATTTTAACTTCAAACTCTTTATTTTTTATAATATAGTATCTATCACCAGCATCATAGTTTAGATCTATTTTAACTACTCCAGTTAAAATAACTTTTTTAGAGGATTCCAATATCTGGAACCCTTTATTATGCAATTCACTTTTTTCTTCAAAATTGATAACTATTCCATTTTTTTTTGGTTTAATTATGGCAATCACCACCATATGGTTTACTTACACGAGAAATAGCTGTTGTTCCTGCAATAATTCCAGATTTCTTCCCAAACTTTTCTTCATATTTTTTCAAACTTTTTCCAAAAGCATTATTAAAAGATTTTTTTCCAAATTTTTCTATATATTTATCCTTTATCTCAATATTTTCAAAAATATTATCCTCACCATTTATTATATCTATAATATCTTGATGAGCGAGTTTTATCCAATTCCTAAAAGCTATAGCTAAATCATCGTTATTATTCCATTTATCTGCAAAATTTTCCACAGGATTAACGGGATTTGTTATTTGATATTCATTACCTGTTTTTATTATATAGGTCTTCATGTTTTTAGTTAACTCTAAAAGAGTTTCTGTTAAAGAAGAGTTGCCATTATAAGCATGAGCTGCTAACGTTGATATAATTACTGAACTTACTCTTTTTTCTAGATTATCTTTAAAATAAATATCTCTATGTCTTTTCAATATTTGTATTGCTTTTTGTAATGATGTTTTTATTTTGTAATCTGGAACATCCTCAATATCAATTTTATAGCTTTCTGCGATAGCATTTTTTCTTATATTATAACGTTCTTTCATTCTCCCCTTGAACCACTCAAAATACCCTAATGGATTACTCACTTCCCAATTTAATGTAAGTTGATCGTAAAATTCAGACGTCTTATCTGTTATTGCTAAAGTTGTTTCTTTGTTATCTGCTCTAAGGTTGCGAGATTCCAATATTAACCCAAAACTATTTCCATCTGGTAAAGCAGGAAGAAAATCCATATGAAATTTAGCTTCTTTATGATAGGTTAAAGTTCAACATCTTTTACCATTTTTTGGCTCTTCGTTCATATCTTTAGATATGGCATAAGCTATAATGTCTTTTCCTAGTGTATCTTTAACTTGTTTTTGAGTAGAATTTTTTTTAGAAACATTTACCAATTCACAAACAGCATCGATATCATAAACATCTGTATCATCAATAGGTTTTGTTATTGTTCCAAGTTTAGCAGACCCTTGAAGAAAAATATTAACGTTTATACCTAATTGATTAAGGTAAGATCCTTCTCTATTTAACCATCTTCCTACTGATTGATACCTTTTTTCTGCAACTTCAAATAATGAAGGAGTTATATCAAGCTCTTGTGCTAATTCTTCAAAAATTATATCTAGTTCTCTCATTTACTTCCCTCCGTTTTCTAAAGTTTCTTTTGTATGTTCTCCTATTCGATAAGACATCCCATTTTCCATAAAGTGATCTCTTTCTATATCTTTTGCTGAAACTAATATAAAATCAGTATTTTTAGAAACTAGTTCTTCTAAAACAGTTTCTTGTTCTTTTGTTAATACGATTTCAAAAATATCTGCTATAAGTATTTCATAACAATCAAAATGTTTTGAATACTTTAATCCATTATTATTCCTTCTTATAAACCTAGGTTGAAATAAAGAATTAGAAAATAAATAACTTTTTTCTGGTATTTCATTAAGAACTTCTTCTTCAAATTCTCTAAATACACTAGTTTCTCTATCTTTTTTACTTTCAAACCATTTTATAAACTTAGAAACGTACTTCTTAGGAACTCTAACTCTTAAATCTTTCTTACTTGCATCATCTAAAGGTATGTTTCCTTCGTCATTCATAATTCCCCATTCTTCTATTTTAGATAGAAATAAATCATTATATTTGTATACTCCACCTATAGGTTGATACTGTTCTATTCTTCCACCTTTAATTAAAAGATATTTCGCATCAATTTTTATTCTAAAAAGATAAGATATACTAAATCTAACATCTTTATCCGAAATTGAAATTCGTTTAAGTATTGATTTTAATTCCTCTTTATTTTTAAACATTTTTTGCCTCCAATTTTATTTTTTGATATTTTATTATATCTATCAAAAAAATCCCTAATTCAGAAGCACTCTATTTTCTTCTAATGCAACAGATCCTAACAATAATTTGGTAGATCTTTGAATAGAATAAAAATATTTCTTTAGAGCGTTTAAAGGTTCCTCTAATAACTGAGAAATAAGATCTCCAAGTAAAATCCATTCTATTTTTTCTTTGGCATATTCTACTAATATCCCTAACTTTTGAGAATTAACACCTTTTCTCTTTAGTTCTTTTAATTTTGTAACCCTAAATTTCTTGTCTTTTAAGTTTTGTTTTTGGTTTTTATCTTTTATATATTCTCTTTCCGAATAAAGAGTAGAATCACTTAAAAAATCTTCAGAAGCAATATATTTTGCTCCAATTACAGTTTTATATTTTTTCTTTGAAAATTTATAGTTAATTTTATTTTGTTTTTTTATAGATGCCTTTTTTAAAGATTCTATACTTTTTTCTATTCTTTTAAAATAACATGATTTATCAGAAGGATTAAATTGAATATTTAACTCTTTTCTTTTTAATTCTAATTTTCTTATTAAATCATTCAATTCAAATCCCTCCTTTTTTACTATATATAGATATTTTATATTTATATATTACCATATATAGAAAGATCACCTTAATTCATTTCCATAATAGAAGATATATATAATTTATATATTTGAGTTTAAGATTGATAAACATGGGCTTTATAAAATTACAAATTCTTAAAAAAATTCTTATTTGACATTCGATTATTTTGTTTTATGAAAAACCTAAAAGAAACTTATATTTTTCTTTTTCTAAATGTTCTCTAGTTTCCCAATAAGTATTCTACTTAGTCTCCCTAAAAGATAAGTTTTCTAAAGATTCTTAGACTATATAATAATCTTTAGAAGTCTTGGGGATACCCCTTGCGAGTACGCAGTGAAATGAAGACTGCAACTCTAAAAAAATAAAATTTTTTTTACTTACCCCTATAACATCAAATGATTATTGCTTCGGTTTCTCTGTTTTGAGAGAAACCATAAGAAGGAGGAGTAAGAACCTTATTCCTTTTCTTTGGTTCGTTTCTTTGCTCATTCATATTTAAAATTAACTTTTTTTATATTTAATTTTAATAATCATGAAACCTCCGCTAACATGGGAAGAGGTCTAACACTAAAAATAAATACTTTATTTGATTTTGATTCTAAAAAAACAATACTAAAGTATTTATTTTAAAATTTTTCTTTACAACTTCAAAAAACCATGTTATTATCTAAAAAAAATAATAAACGAGGAAGATTGCTATGAAAAATTTAAAATTCAGACAATTAAATATGATGATGATGCCGTGGAGGAGTTTGTAACTTAAATTATTTAATTTAAGGACAGACTCATTTTGTAATTAATTACATGAGTCTGCCAAACATCTTTCAAGCAATTACGAAAGCCTGTGGTAGACGCCACAGGCTTTTTTTATTAAAAATTTTAAAAGGAGATAAAACTATGATTCAAATTAAAAACATCAAAAAAACTTATACAAGTAATAATATCAAAGTCGATGCACTAAAAGATATTAACTTAGACATAAAAAAAGGAGATTTCTATGGGATAATCGGTCTTAGTGGGGCTGGAAAATCAACTCTTATTAGACTCCTAAATAGATTAGAAGAACCAACTAGCGGTGAGATCATAGTAGATAAAAAAGATATTCTAGCTTTTAATAATTCTGAGTTGCAAGAATACAGAAAAAAAACAGGGATGATCTTTCAACACTTTAATCTTATGAATTCCAGAAGTGTAAGAGGTAATATCGCTTTTGCTCTAGAGGTAGCCAGCTATCCCAAGGAGAAGATCCAACCTAGAATTATTGAGCTCCTAAAACTAGTAGAATTAGAAGATAAGATAGATAGCTATCCCGCACAACTATCTGGAGGTCAAAAACAAAGAGTTGCTATTGCTAGAGCTTTAGCCAACCACCCAAAAGTTCTCCTTTCAGATGAAGCCACTAGTGCACTAGATCCAAAAACTACCAAGAATATCTTAAACTTATTAAAAGATATACAAAAAAAATTAAACCTGACTATCATCCTTATTACACATCAAATGGAAGTTATCAGAGATTCATGTAATAAAGTGGCAGTTTTAGATGGAGGGAATGTTATAGAAGTTGGAGCAGTTACAAATATATTTTCAAATCCTCAAACGACTATCACTCAAGAATTTATAAAACATCTGATTCCAGAGGAAGAAGTAGAAGTTGCATTCATTCAAAAGAAAGGCAAAAAAATTGTAAAGATTTCCTATATAGGAGTGACTATTGATAAACCTATTATCTCTCAATTGATTAGAAAATTTGATGTAGATATAAGTATCTTAGCTGGGAGTATCAATAAATTAGTAACTAAAAGTGTTGGTTTTCTCACGTTGGAACTCAGTGGAGATATGGAAAAGCAATTAGAAAGTATCGAATGGCTAAAACAAAATAAATTAGGAATTGAGGTGCTATACAATGGATAAAATTATAAGTTTACTCTTACCAGCATTTAACGAAACTATATATATGGTGTTATTTTCAGCTATATTTTCCCTCCTCATAGGAATTCCTATAGGAATATTATTATATATCACCAAACCTGGAAATATATTGCCTATGAATAAATTAAATAAAATTTTAGATCTTATTATAAACATAGGAAGGTCTTTTCCATTTATTATATTGATGATCTTAGTTTTACCTATATCACGATTTATCGTAGGAACAACTATTGGCTCCACAGCTAGTATTGTACCACTTTCTATCTCCGCTGCTCCCTTTGTTGCTAGAATCATCGAAGGAGCCGTCAGTGAAGTCGATAGAGGGATTATCGAAGCTTCTATATCATTAGGAGCATCTAAATTTGAAATTATTACTAAAGTGTTGATCCCAGAGGCACTTCCAAGTCTTATTCACGGCATCACATTAACTATAATAAATTTAATTGGATATTCTGCCATGGCAGGAGCCATTGGAGGAGGTGGTTTAGGAGATGTAGCAATCAGATATGGATATCAAAGGTTCCAAGTAGATATAATGATCATATCGGTTATCAGTATAATAATACTGGTTCAAATAGTACAATTTACAGGGAACACTATTGTTAGCAATATCACGGCCAAGAGAAAGTAAGGACAAAATATTTATTAGAAATTAACGTTGAGGTAATTCATGAATTACCCGTACATATTAGGAGGAACACATTATGAAAAAAATTATATTATTATTAACACTTATTGCTGTATTTATAGGTTGTGGAAAAAAAGAGGTTACAGAAAATAACATACTTAGAGTAGGAGCCTCACCATCTCCCCACGCTGAAATTTTAACTCTTATAAAAGATGATTTAGTTAAAGAAGGAATACAACTTGAAATTATTGAATTTACCGACTATATTACTCCAAATCAAGCTTTAAATGACGGTGAGATCGATGCTAATTTTTTCCAACATCTACCATATTTAGAATCTTTCTCAAAGGATAGAGGATTAGATCTAAGTTCTGTTGGAGGAGTATTTGTTTCTCCCCTAAGTCTTTTTTCAGATAAGATAAAGGATCTAAAAGATCTACAAGATGGTGCTACTATTGCCATTCCTAACGATCCTTCTAATGGTGGAAGAGCATTGATCGTATTAGAAAAAGCAGGACTTATCAAATTAGACCCTAATGCTGGATTAAGAGCTACAGTATTAGATATCACAGAAAATCCTAAAAAATTAAATTTTAAAGAATTAGATGCAGCTCAACTACCTAGATCTCTACAAGATGTAGACTGTGCGTTTATCAATGGAAACTATGCTTTAGATGCTGGAATTGACCCTGTAAATGATGCTATATTGAGAGAAGGAAAAGATTCTCCTTACGCAAATATAGTAGCTGTTAAAACAGAGAATAAAAAAGATAAAAAAGTAGAAATTTTAATGAAAGCTCTTCGTACAGAAAAAGTAAGAAACTTTATCATTAATAAGTATAAAGGAATTATAGCACCAACATTTTAAAAGGTTACATAAACAGATTTATACAAATATATATCAATATTTTTTCACATGGGAATTCCTAGATTTAATAGGAATTCCTATTTTAATTTACCTTCGCTTAGTTTATTATAGAGAACCCTATGGTTCCAATTACTTAAAAATCTCATTTTTAACATAAAGAAATTTAAAATTAATTTAAGAAAAACACTTGTTAAAATTAGAATTTAAAGATAAAATATTCATAGATAGATACCAAAAGTGTAAGTTTTACACAAATTCAATTAATAAATTTTCCAGTTACCAGTAGATAAATAATTTTTATTTCATTTTAAAACCAAAAATTTTTTTTAACTTCAAAAGGAGAAGCATGAATAAAGAATACTCTACAATATTTGATTTAAAGAAACAAAATAATATGAGAAACTTTTTTTTAAATACTTTAACACCTTATGGTTCAAATTTTTTCTACCATAAAAACAACATCCTCTGTCTTGACATTATAAATTCAATATATATTTTAGCCTCTGGAGAGGTTCAAATTTCTCTCTGTGAAGAAAGTGGTAATGAGCAATTAATCTATACTTTGAGTCCTGGAGAAATTTTAGGGGAATTTGAAATATTTTCAGGTATCTCAGAAAATTATATTCTTCATTTTGTCACCGATTCAAAACTATGCAAAATTAATAAAGATAAAATAGATCAACTTCTTTTAACGAACCCTTGCTCTTATTCGTATTTTATTCATAGCATGTCTAGAAAATATCACTTGGCTATTTTTCAACTTAGTTTTAATAAATTTTATATGACTGAAGAAAGAGTTCTTGAATTTTTAATTCGAATAGCCACATCTAGAAATCCACAAAAACAAAAAAATGTAGAAGTTTCTGGATATACTCATGAAAATATTGGAAATACACTAAATATTTCTAGAATAGGTGTTACAAATATTTTGAAAAAATTACAGGATAAAAAATTAATTACAATCAAAAGAAAACTTATAACTATCCTTGCAATTTCTCAATTAAAAAGTTATAGAAAAAGTATAAAAAAAAGGTAGAGATAAATTTATTCCAATTATATTTATTGGGCATTTAAAATGATTTTTCTTAATGTATAAATAGTAAATTATATAAAATTAAAAACTATTTTTTTCTAAGAAACAATTCCCTCTACCTAAGTACTTATAGGAGATTCTCATATATATTTACTACATATTATTATTTTTATTAGACATATATATACTCCAATCTCCAGAAAGAATACAAACTCCTAAGTCATTATCTATAATTTCTTTTTTCGTTGAATTATAGATATATACAGGAAGGAGTTCTTTCTTATTGTTAGGAAATATAACTTCTTTCATCTCTAAATTATATTCATTATTTGGGTTTTTATAAGATATAAATCCCTCCATCCTATGAATCTCATCAAATATTTTCCCATCATCTAAAATATCAAGTACTTCACCAATAATAGTCTCTTCCCCAGAAATAGCAGCAGGATAACCTTTATTAGGAAGATGAAATAACTCACCTAAGATATAAACTCCTGAAATTTTATTAATAGTTTTATTTTTTAGAAATTTGTTATAGTTGTAGAATCCTTCTTTAAGGCTCCCATAAACAAATATTCTTTTTATTTTCATTTACTACCTCCATTTTTTCATATAAAAATATATCACTTGAAATATTCTAAAATTCTTTTCCTCCTGAAATCTTTAAATCTTCATTATTTTCATATATTCCTTTAATTGAAGCTTCCAATCCTCTAGCAATAGATTTTAGATTCATAGAGGGCATATTTTTTTTATCTAATACCTGCTGAGGTATAAAAGGCACATGGATAAATCCTCCTTTTTTTGCCAAAGAAAACTTATTTATGTGGTAAAGAAGACCATACATTATATGGTTACATACGAATGTTCCAGCAGTATTAGATATAGAAGCAGGAATATTTAATTTTTTTATCTCCTCTACCATAGCTTTTATTGGTAGAGTGCTAAAATATGCATTCTCTCCATCAGAATAAACAGGTTCGTCTATCGGTTGATTTCCTTTATTATCTTTTATTCTAGCATCATCCACATTAATAGCTACTCTTTCTATAGAAATATCGTATCTTCCTCCTGCCTGTCCTACACAGATTACAACTTCCGGTTTATGTTCTTTTATACCCTTCAAAAGAATGTCAATTGATTCTTTAAAAACTGTAGGGATTTGAAGTTTAATAATTTCTACCCCTTCTATCTTTAATGGTAAAAGTTTAACAGCTTCCCAAGCTGGGTTTATACTATCATTTCCAAATGGATCAAACCCTGTAATAAGTAACTTCATTTTCTCTCCTCCTTAAAATGCCCAAAAATACATAAGTACAATATGAATTACTAACATTGCAATTGCAACAGGTGCTTGAGCTAATATAACTCCATTTTTATTTTTCATATCCATAATTGCTGCCGGAACAATATTAAAATTGGCAGCCATTGGGGTAAGTAAAGTTCCGCAATATCCTGCTGTAAGTCCTAATATTCCTGCAATAGCTGGATCTGCTCCTTGAGAAAATACAAAGGGAATTCCTATTCCTGCTGTAATTACTGCAAAAGCCGCAAAAGCGTTTCCCATAATCATAGTAAAAATTGCCATCCCAAGACAATAAACTACTACACCTGCTAAGATGTTACCTTGAGGAACAATTGAACCCATTAAATTGGCTATAACATCTCCTACACCTGCTAAAGTAAATAGAGCTCCCAATGCGGCTAAAAGCTGTGGTAAAATCGTTGTAGATCCTATTTGTTGGAGCATTCTAGAACTATCATATCCTACATATTCAAATTTTTCTTTAGTTATAATAAGAGTTAAAATTAACGCTATAATAGACCCTAAACCTAAACCAACTAACCCTCCTAAAGGTGTAAATTGAGCAATGGCGAAAGCGACTACTCCAATAGCTAATGCTGGAAAAAATATTATGTTTCCTATAGTTTTACTTTTTTCAATTCTATACTCTTCTGAGGAGTTCTTTTGTGAACCTGCTCCTACCCTATTTAAGGCCGTCAAAATCCCCATGAATACTAGAAGTCCACCAACAATATGAGGTGGTATTTTTTTCCCTCCAATAAAAATTAATCCAAACAAGATCCAAAATATTCCTGTACCAAATTTTGTTTTATGTTCTTTATCTGTCAGAGCATATATTCCTGTGCCTATTGCGACTAAACCTGTTAATATATACATAATTTCAAGAATTATAGTTTTCATTTACTCTCCCCTCCAATTTTAGATATCTTTTTTTCCAACATATGATTTTGTATTACAGAAAAAATTAATCCAATGATTGCAACTGGAATAGCAGCTTTGGAAACAGAATAAGGTGTTACAATTATTCCTAATTCCTGAAGTGTTCCCACAACTAATAGAACTCCTGCACTGGCTACAAATACATTCTGCCCATAGAAGTTTCCATAATTTTCAACAGCACAAGCAACTCCTTTGATAGTTTCGTTTTTATCATCAGATAAAGCACCATTTTTCTTTTCTCCAGCTCCTTGAGCCATAGGATAGATAAGTGGTCTTATAAACTGTACATGCCCTCCTAATCTCACAGAAAAAGCTGCAGCTAAAGTTCTAATAATCATATACATAGTCAAAACTTTTCCTGTGGTTATAGACTTCATATCACCAATACATTTAGAAGCTCTTTCTTTCAAACCATTTCTTTCTAAAATACCAACAACTGAAAGAGTTAAAAGAAATAGTGTCATATATCGAGTTTTAACAAAAGCTTCTCCTAGTGTAGATAAAATAGTAAAAAAATCCAATCCTGAAACTAAGCCTGTTGTAATTCCTGCAACAATAACAACAGCAATAGTATCTAGTTTTAATAAGAATCCTATTATTATTATTATTATTCCAATAAGTTTTATTGTAACCATAAATTAATCCCCCTTTTTTTTATTACATAAAGAATACAGGAAAGCTAAATATTGTTTTGTAATCTATTTTACATTTAGATAAAATTTTAATTTTTTTAAGAATTACTCGTTAAAAAAAGGAGCTAAAAATTTCAGCTCCTTTTTCTGACATATTTTTATCCTTTCCTATATTTTCTCATAAGAAGGAAAAGTATATATTATTTAATAGTTAATACTTTTAAAGTGTTTGTAGTTCCTGGTTTATATAACTCTTCTCCACAAGATAATACCACTACATCTCCTGCTACAGCTTCTACATATCTCTTAGATATAATTTGTGCAAATTCTGCAAATGCTTCAATAGTTCTTACATCATTATCAATTGCTGAATCTGTATTCATTACTGGATAAACACCCTTAGTAAGCATAAGTTGATTAGCTGTAGTATCATTATTAGTAAGTGCTACTATGTGTGCTGATGGAAAATATTTTCTTAAATTTCTAGCTGCTCTACCAGTTTCAGTTGCTACAAAAATTAACTTAGCGTTTAAAGTTTCTGCTACCTCTACAGTTCCTTTAGAAACCGCTTCAGTTATAGTCATATCTCCTCTGAAATCATGGTGAACATATCCCATTACTGAATCCGTTTTTTTACAGATTTGTGCCATTGTTGACACAGCTTCTACAGGATATTTTCCCTTAGCTGTTTCTCCAGAAAGCATTACTGCATCTGTACCATCTAAGATTGCGTTGGCTACGTCTCCTGCTTCTGCTCTAGTTGGTCTTGGATTTTGGATCATTGAATCTAACATTTGCGTAGCTGTAATTACCATTTTTCCAGATTCATTACATTTGTCGATCATCATTTTTTGTGCAAAAGGAACCTCTTCTACAGGTATTTCTACCCCTAAATCTCCTCTGGCTACCATGATTGCGTTAGATAATTCTAAGATCTCATCAAAGTTATCAACACCCTCTTGGTTTTCTATTTTAGATATAATTTGAATATTACTTCCACCATTACTATCTAAAACTGTTCTTACTGCTCTTACATCATCAGCTTTTCTGATAAATGAAGCCGCTACAAAATCTACTCCTTGTTCGCAACCAAATTTAAGGTCATTGATATCTTTTTCTGATAATGCTGGTAAATTAACAGAAACACCTGGTAAGTTTACACCTTTATTTTCTCCTAAAGCTCCAGTATTATTTACGGTGCAAATCACCTTATTTCCAGTAACTTCTTTAACTGTAAGTCCTACTAAACCATCATCTAATAAGATTGTGTTTCCAGCTTTTAAATCTTCTGTTAATCCTTTATATGTAACTGCTACTATATCCTTGTTTCCAACGATAGTTTCATCAGTTGTAATTGTAAATTCTTGACCTGCTTCTAAGATTACGTCATTTCCACCTTCTAATTTGATAGTTCTGATCTCAGGTCCTTTAGTATCTAAAAGAATAGCTGCTTTAATTCCAGTTTCCTTTATTACCTCTCTCATTGTATCTATTCTACCACCATGTTCAACATAGTTCCCATGGGAAAAATTTAATCTCATTACATTCATTCCAGCCTTTAAAAGGTCAGTTAACATTTCCTTTGATTCTGATTTTGGACCAATGGTACATACTATTTTTGTTTTTTTCATTGTTCTCCTCCTGAATTTGTAAAAATTATTATGAATGAGCTTCTGCTCAGCACTATCTTATTTAGTTAAAATATGAGCTAACTCGATATCTTTTCTTTTTTGAGTATCATCTACGATTCCGTTCCATGCATAATCAATGAATTTAGTAGTTATCTTGTTACTCTCAGAACAAATCATCATTCCACTTTCTCCTGCCATAAGTTCTTTTACAGCTTTAGCTCCCATTTTAGTTGCTAATACTCTATCAAATGCAGATGGTGATCCCCCTCTTTGAATATGTCCTAAAACAGTTATTCTAAGTTCTGTTTCTACCATTTTCTTTAATTCTTTTCCGATTTCATAGGCAGATCCTACCCCTTCAGAAACTAATATAATGTCATGTAATTTACCCATAGCTCTTCTCTCTTTTATAACATCAGCTATATCTTGTACCGAATCGTTTGCTTCTGGTATGAAGAATCCGTCTCCACCTGCAGCTAATGATGCATATAGTGCTAAATCTCCTGCATCTCTTCCCATTACTTCTACTAAGTAAGTTCTTTCATGAGAAGTAGCAGTATCTCTCAATCTAACCATAGCTTCTATTATTATATTTAAAGTTGTATCATATCCAATAGTAAAATCTGTCCCGATAATATCATTGTCTATTGTTCCTGGAATTCCAATAACCTTAATTCCGTGTTCTTTGTATAAAAGATCCGCTCCATGAAACGACCCATCTCCACCGATAACAACAAGACCCTCTATTTCATGAGCTTTTAAATTATCCGCAGCAATTTTTCTTACTTCTGGGTCTTTAAATTCAGGTAATCTAGCACTTAAAAGTACCGTTCCTCCCCTATCTATAATTCCACTTACATCAGAACTAGTCATCTTAAAGATATCGTTATCTAGCATACCTTTATAACCTCTTCTTATCCCAAACACTTCTATCTCATGGTGAAATGCAATCTTTGCCGCTGATCTAATAGCAGCATTCATTCCTGGTGCATCTCCTCCACTTGTTAATATGGCTATTTTTTTCATATTCCAAACACCCCTTCAAATATAACTTTTACGGTTATTTTCTAATAATTTTATAATTATACAAGAGGTTCTTTATCTATCCCTCTTGATTTACTTCACCCATTTTTCTAAATTTTTCATATCTTAGATCTTTCAATTCTAAAATAGGAAGGTCTTTTATTTCTGCATAAGCTTCTAATACTTTTGCTTTTAAACTTTTAGCTATAGCTTCATGATCTCTATGAGCTCCCCCTACAGGTTCCACTATAATATCGTCTATTACTCCCAATTCTATTAATTGGTTAGCTGATATTTTAAGATCATTTGCTGCTTGTGATGCTCTACTAGCATCTTTATATAAAATTGCAGCACATCCTTCTGGCGATATTACAGAATATACACTATTTTCAAGCATAAATACTTTATCTGCAACTCCTAGAGCCAACGCTCCTCCAGATCCACCTTCTCCAATAACAATTGCTATAATTTGAGTTGATAAACCAGCCATTTCCATAAGGTTTCTAGCTATTGCTTCTCCCTGCCCATGCTTTTCTGCATCTATTCCTGGGTATGCTCCTGCTGTGTCTATTAGTGTTAATACAGGTAGTTTAAATCTTTCTGCTAGTTTCATAAGACGTAGAGTTTTTCTATATCCTTCAGGATTTGCCATCCCAAAGTTTCTATATATATTAGACTCCATATCTCTACCTTTTTGGTGCCCAATTATTACAAATCTGTTTCCATCTATTTTTCCAATTCCTCCTACAATAGCCGGATCATCTTTAAACAATCTATCTCCATGTAGTTCTTCAAATTCTTCTACAATATGTTCTATATAATCTAAAGTATATGGTCTCTTTGGATGTCTAGCTACCGACACTCTTTCCCATGAACTCAAATTTTTATAAGTTTCTTTTAACACGGTTTCTTTTTCTGCCTCTAATTTTTCTATCTCAATAGATAAATCTATCTCTTTCTCTTTAGAAAATTCTTTTAATTCTTCTATTTTTGTTTCTATATTTTTTAATTTCTTTTCAAATTCCATATTTTTAACCCCCAAATTATAGTCCAAATAAATTGTCTAATACCCTATGTACAGTTTTCTTTAAGTCTTGCCTCTTCGCAATGATATCAACCATTCCACATTCTTGGACAAATTCACTTAATTGAAAACCTTCAGGTAATTTTTGTTTTATTGTCTGTTCTATAACTCTAGGTCCTGCAAATCCTATAAGAGCTTTCGGTTCACTTATAATTACATCTCCTAACATTGCAAATGATGCAGTTACTCCACCAGTCGTTGGATCTACCGGAATAGATATAAATGGTACTCCCTTTTCACGAAGCCTATCTAAGGCTGCAGAAGTTTTTGCCATCTGCATAAGTGATAAAATTCCTTCATGCATCCTAGCACCACCAGAAGTTGCTACTACTATTACAGGTATTTTTCTTTCCATACCCCTTTCAATTGCGCGAGTAATTTTTTCCCCTACAACTGTTCCCATACTTCCACCTAAAAAAGAAAAATCCATGGCAGCTATACTAACTTCCATACCAAATATCTTCCCGACTCCAGAGATAACCCCTTCTTTTAACTTAGTTTTTATCTTTGCATTTTCTATTTTTTCTGCATAATCAGGAAATTTAAGAGGATCTTTTGTAAATAAATCTATATCAAATTCCTCAAAAGTATCCTTATCTATTAATAATTCTATCCTTTGCTTTCCACTCATTTTAAAGTAATTGTCACAATTTGGACATCTCATGTCATTTTTTTTGATATCTTTTTTATAGATTATGTCATTACATCCTGGACACTTAACCCATAATCCTGACCCTGTTATATTAGGTTCCACCCTTTTAGGCTCTACCCTTTTTTCTTCAGCTTTTTTTTCGATTTTTAATGTAGCGTATTTTTTTTTATTAATAGAGAAAATACCCATTAACTTCACTCCTCCTAGTTAGTAAAACCAAACATAAGACTTTTACGCCTATTGTAAATTTTACTAGATTTTATATATTATTGCAATCTTCCCATTGCGTCATTATTGTTATTTTACCATATATTCTTGTTTAATTTTTAATCAAAACAAAAAAAGTATCTTTTTTGTAGAATAAGTCATTTTTTTTGCATTTTTCTCCCACTCCATAAATACAAATTATCGATATACAATATAATTACAAATGTTATTATACACTATTTTACATTTTTTTTGTATCTCTATCTTCTCCCTTTTATATCATTAAAGAGATTGACATTTACCGATTAGAATTATATACTTTATTTACAATAAATTTTTAGGGGGCTTTTATGAAAAACAAATTAAAGATAATTTTTCTTTCTGGATTGATCCTGTCTTTAGGAGCATGTACCAATATTCAAGATACTTTTACAGGTACTCCTGCATATACAGAAATAGAAAGATCTAATTTTAACATTCAAGAAGAAATACAGTTATTTGCCATGGGCAGTTATCAAGTAAACGAAAGCGGTACTGCTGTAGCTAAGATGAAAGCTAAAGGACAAGCAGAAATATATTTAAAGAAACAAATTTTTAACCAGAGTACAAATATATTGAATTTATTTTTTAATGAAGTTCACATTAAAAATATTATAATCTCTAAAAATACCGTTGAAGATCTAGCTAACCTTGTTTCATCAGAACTAACAAAAGATGCTATTATTACAAACTCATGGAATGACCAAGATAAAGAATTTATTGTTTTAGCTGTAGATAAAACTAAAATT
>NZ_JBATVM010000062.1:0-7901 GCF_049671765.1 Psychrilyobacter sp. | reverse complement strand
AGATAAATGTCCTAAGGGACACTTTAAGTGTATGCTGGAAATTAAACCGGAAGTGGTATATGGTAAAATTATAAGTTATTTTAATAAAAAAAATCACGAATTATAAAAAATTGAATTTATGGAGGGGCAATTAATGAATTGCCCCTCCATAAATTCAATTTTTTATAATTCGTGATTTTTTTAATTAAAATAACTTATAATTTTACCATATACAACTTCTGGCTTAATCTCTAGCATACACTTAAAGTGCCCTTTAGGACATTTCTCCCCTCCATGTAATCCACAAGGTCTACAATCTAAACTATTATTTTCTAATACCACTGAATTTTTTGACCATGGGAAGAATCCTAGCTCCCTAGTCGTAGCTCCAAAAATAGCTACTATATATAAGTTTTCAAAAGCCGAAGCTATGTGTATAGGAGAACTGTCATTTGTAACTATTATATCACTTCGCCTACAAAGTTCCGCCACATCTAAAAGACTTGTTTTTCCCATTAAATTTATTATATTTTTGTTCGTATACATATTAAGCATCGATTCTTCTTGCCCTCCAATAAGGACAACTCTATATTCGCTTACCTTTACTAGTTTTTTTAGAAGTTCATCGAAATATTCTAACGGCCACCTCTTGGTAAACCATTTACTTCCAGGTGCAACTAAAATTATTTTTTTTCCCTCTAAGTTATTCTTTTTCCATATCTCTTCTATCTTTTGTTTTTCTATCTCACTGGGATAGAGAGATAATTTATCATCAGTAAAGTTATCTACTTCTACAAATGAAAGTAATTTTTCTACCTCATGTTTTGATTTATCATAGTGAATCTTTTTAGTTAATAAAAAACCTCCACTAGCATTATCATATCCACTCCTTGTAGGAGCACCAGTCAACCACCCTAAGATAGAACTTCTCAAATATCTATGAGGAATTATCACCTCATCAAATCCTTTATAGTTAAGTCTTTTCCCTAATAGATAAAGCCCCCTAAGTCCTCTATGAGCCCCTCTCTTATCATAAGCTATAATTTCCTCTAAATCTGGATTGTTTTTTAGTACACTAGCTCCTGCTGGAGTCGTTACATAAGTTATACTGCAACCTTCATCTATATATTCAGCCTTTAATTTCTTTATTAGAGGAGTTGATAAAATTATATCTCCAATAAATGCTGTATGAATTATTAATATTTTTTGCAAATTAAAGCCTCCTCTCTCTTCTTATTTTTGTTCGTATACATAATTATAACATATTTAATAAAATACACAAAAGGAGAAAGAAATTCTTTCTCCTTTTCACTTATTAATACTTTTTATTTACATACCTAACTATCATTTCATCTATTATAGGTAGGATTCTTTCAGGTGTTATTAACTCATATTCCACTTTAGAAGTTTCTGGTTTTTTTATATTTAGACTCCTAATAACATCATTTGGTTCTATCCCACGATGTCTGTCATTGGCATTAGATAACCATTCTTTCTTCTCTGCTCTAGGTGAAAATATAGCAAAACTAGGTATATCAAGCCCTTGAGCTATATGCCTAGGTCCACCTTCATTTCCTATAAACATATCACAGTTTGATAGTAACATAGCTAATTCTCTTATAGATTTAGTTTCTATATCGGAAAAAATATCTGTCCTATTTCCTAATTCTTGGTGCATATTTTTTGCAAATTCCTTCTCTGCTGGTGAATAATAAAATATTCCTTGAGCGTTATATTTATCCAGTAGATTTATTATCATTTTTTTCATATTTTCAGAATTCCATATTTTTTCAGGTCTTCTACTGTTTATAGCAAAAGCAAAAATAGGTTTGTTAAAATTTACCCCAGCCTCTATCATCCTATCTTTCAATTTATTCTTTTCATTGTCTGCCAATACGACCCTATATGTAGTATCATATTTTATGTCTATTCCAGCTTCTTCCAATGGCTTTAACATATGTAAAAATTTATCTACCTTATCACGAGATACCTCCGGCTCTTTTACCGAATGAGTATAGGTATATCCTCTTTTAGGTTTCCACCTTCCTATACGATATTCTGCTGATCTACCTAATAGTGTAAATAACTCAGATTTAGGAGTAGACATAATATCTATTATGATGTCATATTTTAATCTAGTTACCTTCCATACCTTAGCTAGATATTTCAAAGGATTTTTTCTTTCTTCCTTAGTTATAGATATTACATTATCTATTGCAGGATGACCTTTAAATAAAGGCGCTATATGATCATAGACCACATAATCTATCCTAGCACCTGGATAAGTTTTTCTTAACGATTCACATATAGGAGTAGCCAAAAGTGAATCACCTATTTGTTTAAATCTTACTATTAATATTTTTTTCATATTTTCTCTCCTATATTTTCCAGCCTTGATCTCTCTTCTTTTTCTTCCATTTTTTTATTTTTTCAATATATTTATTTTTTTTACTATACTTTACAAAGTAAGCGGTATAATACCAAATATTTTTAGGATAATTAAATAATTCAACACCATCTAATTCACATATGAGAACTAAAAGATCTTCTGAGAATGTTAATACTTCATAATATTTTCTATATTCTCCAAACCAATATTTTTTTCCTTGTGTATCAATAGTTCTCAACTTACCATCTTTCATCATAAAGTTAGAAGTATTTGCATCACCATGATAATGTTTAGATTTATGTAATCTTTTTAAAAATTTTACCGCTGTAAATATATCTTCTTTTTCTAATGGTATTCCTTCCACGTATTCCATAACTAAATAACTATCCACAATCATTCCATTTTTTCTTTTGACAATTGTCATTAATGGTTTTACAAATTCCTCGAATCCATATTCATCGATTAAAGCATTTATATTGTTTAACGTTGAAAATGATTCTCCGCCTTTAAACATAGTAAAAAATTTTCTTTGAGGAATACGATGCTCATTTCTAGGAGATTTTAATATATATTTTTTATTTTCATACTCTATTCCAACAACATAATTTCGTTTAGTAACCTTAAATTTTTGAAACACTTTAATGTCATTATCAACAATATTTTTTCCTAACTTTAAAAGGTTTTTATCTTTTTCTAAATAAAATATTTTATTATTCTTATATTCAATTCTACTTATCATCATTATTTTCCTCTTTTATTATTTCTTTTTTATCAAAAGTTTTACTTAAGCCTATTCCTACAAAAAATAAAACGATTTCATTTATTCGTCTCATATGAAGTGTTGTTTCACTTAATCCAACTAATTGTAAAAATAATATCATTATCAATCCTGTTTCTAAAAAACTATTTCTATTATTATGTCTCCATCTTTTAAATAACTCTATAAACCCTATAATAAAAATTAATATATATGCTAACGCCCCTTGAATCCCTGTTCCTCTTAACATATCTAGAAAATTATCATGAGAGTGTATACGAACAAAATAGGCATAAAAAATTTCTCTTTCTTTTATATCTTTTGGCCACTTTTTTATTTTTTTATTCTTTATATCAAAATATTCTTTATATTTATCACTATAATTTAATTTTATAGAATCATTTCTATAATTTCTAAATCCAGCACCTAGCATAGGACTTGTTTTAAAAATTCTTATTGAATTTCTATAGATCTCTTTTCTAGAGTTATTGCTTCCATTTTTTGAAGATGTTATAGTCTCTAATCGTTCTTTTATATTAAGCATTACCTCTTTTTTATTCGGAACAAGTATAGTTCCGATTGTAAAAATTAAAAGTAACAATATTAACTTTTTTTTATTAAAATTTAACCCTATAGTTATAAATATAAGAAACACAGCTACAAGCCAATTCATTCTAGTACTGTTAGCTACCAATAACGGTATATACATAAATATTATAGATCCATTAACAACCTCTAACATTTTATTTGTTTCCTTAAAATACCTTTGTAAATGATAGAGTATAAAAAAAGAAACTGCATAACCATATATAAAAATATCATATCCTGCTGAAAACCTTCGAGTTATAGTAAATTTCATTTTATAGAATTCTATCCATCCGAATATTAAAAATAACAAACTAACACTTAAAAATATATAGTTTAATAATTTTAAAGAATTCTTCTCTAGTCTAATTTGGGTTAAGGCAATCATTAATCCAAAATAAGCAAACATATATCTTATTATTGTTAAAGAATCATTAGCTGTTGGCTTCAAATTAATAAATATAGAACCAAACATTATAGCTAATAAAACTAATATGGTTTTTAGATTTTTATTGATATAAACTTCTCTAGTCAATAAGATTCTTAGCATTATAAATATAAATAGTGAATGTTCCAACGTTTTTAAAGCTCCACTATTCTTAATTAACAAAAACGGGAATAACATTACAACTATCAAAATTAAAGTACTTAATAGTTTAATTGTTTTTGTTTTTATTTTTATTTTTGTTTTTTCCATTTTAACTCCTATTCATTAATTTTATTAGAGATACTTCAAAGTTTTCAACTGAAATATTATTCAATTCATAGGTCCCATAATCACTATTTTTAATTATGTTACACGGTTTACTAACTTCAATATAACTTAATATTTCAACTTCATTGAATTTATTGTGATAAAATCTTGTTTTTTTATTTCCTCCAAAGAAACAAATTATTTTTTTATTAAATCCAAAAGCTAAATTATATAAACCGGAATCATATCCAATATATAAATCTGAATTTTGAATTTCATCAATGGTTTCCTCTAAAGATAATTTATTGACAAAATTCTTTAATTTAGGAAATTCAATTTCTAGTTTTTTGGAAATTTTAAATTCTAACTCACCTTTTCCAATTAAAGTAATCTGTTTTTTTGGATATAATTCATAAATTTTATCTATATATTCTTTTGTTCTTTTAATATCAATTATTCTTGTTTTTGAATTTGCTCCTACTCCAATAACAATATTATAGTTAGAATTTTCATTTTTCATTTTCTTTTCCAAATCTGGTTTTAGTTCTTCTAATTTAAAAGTTTTATCAAAATATTCATTGGCAAAACTAACACAATCTTCTAAAACGTATTTATCACCCATTTTTATGACTTGAGTTAATAATTTATTTGTTTCAGGGTGATATATATTATTAAATCCTATTTTTTCTTTACATTTTAAATATCTTATAAATTCATCTTGGATATCAAATTCCAAATGAATTACTTTTTCAATATTTAAATTAGTTAGTTTTTTTATTAATTTAATTCTTTTTATTAATTTTGTTCTTTCGTCATCTGATCTTAAAATTACATTATAGCCAAATATTTTAAAAAACTCATATGAATTTTTAGAAGCTAATATATAAATGTTATCATAAATTTTTGCCTCTTTTTCAACTATCATATCTAATAATTTTTGCCTTACTACGGCGTCTCCCATTCCATCAGTTGAACTTATGAGTAGAGACTTTTCGCTATTTTTATAATGTTCTTCAAAATAATTAAATAAAAATAATATTTTTATTAAAAATTCTCTTATCTCTTGTTTTAAATAGCTTGTCTTTAAAAATTTTGGTTTTTTCATAGAGTCCCCTTTATCTCTCAAGAATTAATTTTTCATACTCTTTTATAACTTTTTCTTTGTTAAACTCTTCTACTCTTATTTTTAATTTCTCATTATATTTTTCTTTTTGATTTAATCCCTCTAATATACCTTTAGCTAACCCTTCTATATTACCTACTTCTACTAATATACCGCAATTGCCATTATCCAATATTTCTCTAGGACCAGTAGGACAGTCACTGGATACAACTACTGTATTCACTATCATAGCCTCTATTAATACTGTTGGTAACCCTTCATATTTCGAACTATGAACAAATAAATCAGCATTTTTAATCCAAATATATGGATTTTTTTGCTGCCCCAATAATTTCACTTCTTCTTCTAAATTTAATTCTATAATTTGATCTTCTATTTCTTTTCTAGAGGGCCCATCTCCTACTATATATAATTTTTTATTAAATCCTTCATTTTTTAATTCTTTAAATGCTTTTAATAGTGTAGGATAATCTTTTTGAACATTGTCCAATCTTGATACTGAGACAATATAATTCTCTTTTAACATCTCTTTTTCTTTTTTAGATAGATGGGAATCATTCTCAGCTAAATTTTTAATTCTTTCAAAATTAAATGGATTATATATCCTTGTTACCTTTCCCTTTAAATATGGGAATATAGTTTCCGTTTCTATCTTCATATCATCACATATAGCTACAACAATATCGTAATTATTTAGCCTTTTTCCAAACCTATCTATTTTAGATTTTTTTTTCTTTAATTTAGGTATAGAGTTATGTAACCATGCTACCTTCTTCAACCCTTTAATTTTATGAATATCTTTAGATAATCCATTATCAAAATCTACCAAGACTTCTGCTTCATTTTCTTTTAAAAACTTCATTAAATTTTTATTTCTAATATACCTTTCCACTTGCATCATAAGATTATATCCAATTTTATGCATAATATTTTTTTTATTTTCTCTTAATTTTTTAGTCTTTTGTAAAATGTTTTCTGGAATTAAATAAGTTATTTTTATTTCCTTTGGAATATCTTTTTCAAATATATTTTCTTCTTTAAATTCATCTTCTATTAATAATTTAATATCAAATTTTTTTAAATCTATATTTTGTAGCACTTCTACTAAAACTCTTTCAAGTCCACCCATTCTAAGGCTTCCACTATGAAATATAATTTTCTTCTTCATCTTTACCTCTCCATTATTTTAATATTTCTATAAATTGACTCATAATCTGGGTTGTTGAAAAATCTAAAACCCTTTCATCAGAATTTTTTTTATAATTTTCTAATATTTCTTTATTTTTTAATACTTCATATGTTAATTCACTAAATTCTTCTATGTTTCCTAATTCTATTATTCCACCATTCTTTCCATCTTCCAATATTTCTTTTGGACCTGTAGGACAGTCATATGCTATTACCGGTGTTCCACAAGCCATAGATTCAATAAATACCGTTGGTAACCCTTCTCCATATGATGGGTGTAAAAATAATGTTGCATTTCTCATCCAGATGTATGGATTAGATTTTTGTCCCACCAAAAAAACATCTTTTTTTAAATTAAGTTTTTCAATTAATTTTTCTAATTTTTCCTTTTCAGGACCTTCACCTAGTATATATAGCTTTTCTTGAATACCTAATTTTTTTAACTTTGCATATATCTTTATAAGATCCTCTCGTCCTTTTCCATGAACTAATCTAGATACTCCAATCAAATAGTTTTCCTTTATCATATGTTTTTCTTCATTATCAAGACTATCAATGTCTTTCGACATGGTTACTATCTCATCTATATTTAAAGGATTATAGAGTCTTACACCTTTTTCTATTTCTGCCGGATAGACTTCTCTGAGTTCTTCCGTCATCTCATCACAAATTGTTACCAATTTATCATATCCTTTTAACCTTTCTCTCAATCTTTCCCTTTTTTTCCCTTTTCTTGCTGCAATACTATAATGAAACCATCCTATTTTTTTTGAAGTTTTTATTGTACCTAAATATTTCCCTAAACTCATATCAAAATCAACAACTACATCAATATCGTTATTTTTCTGAAAAAAAGATTTCAAAAATATTTTCATTTGAATTTTCTCTATCTCCCTCATCACTTGATAAATTATATTACAAAATATATTTTTCCTTTTCGATGACATTTTTTCTCTAAAATTAACCATTCCCTCACTTTTAATAAAAGTGCACTTTAAGTTTTTAGGAAGGTCTTTATACAAAATATTTTTTTTAGGATCATTTTCTTTTATCAGTAATTCTATGTCTAAATTTTCTTGGGCACTTAATGCATGAAGATATCTCGTCAACACTTTTTCTATTCCACCCATAAATAATTGTCCATTGTATATCAATACTTTTTTTTTCATATTATTTCTCCTAAAAT
>NZ_JBATVM010000061.1:0-4485 GCF_049671765.1 Psychrilyobacter sp. | reverse complement strand
GGGAAAGAGCAAGGGTTTTGGGTTTTAAATAAAAGAGAATAGAAAAGATGCTATGCATCTTTTCTATTCATCTTATATTGGTGTCCTTATGAATCTTAAAATTTATACTACAAATTAGAATTAATTTTAAAGTGAAGGGAAACCATGGAAGGGATATTAAATTAGATTATTAGAAAAATAATTAATGAAGTTGATTATTTTTCTAATAAATAAAATTTGGAGGTAAAAATTTATGTATAATCCAACAGTTATTGAAAATAACGGAAAAGGTGAAAGAGCCTACGACATATATTCAAGGTTATTAAAGGATAGAATAATCTTTTTAGGAACAGAGATAAACGATCTGGTAGCTAACTCAATAGTAGCACAATTATTATTTTTAGAGGCAGATGCCCCAGAAAAAGATATAATTATGTATATTAATAGTCCAGGAGGAGTAATAACTTCAGGAATGGCAATATATGATACTATGAAGTATATCAGACCAGATGTACAAACTGTGTGTATTGGTCAAGCTGCATCTATGGGAGCATTACTATTAACAGCAGGAGCAAAAGGTAAAAGATTTGCACTACCAAATGCCAGAGTAATGATCCATCAACCACTAGGAGGAGCTCAAGGTCAAGCTACAGATATTGAGATTCAAGCCAAAGAGATCTTGAGAATGAAAGAATTAACATCTAAAATAATATCTGAAACAACAGGTAAAACTATGAAACAAGTAAAAAAAGATACAGAAAGAGATAACTTTATGACAGCTGAAGAAGCTATGGAATATGGATTGATTGACAGAGTATTCGTAGAAGGGGAGAGATAAAATGAAAAAAGAAATACAAAAATGTTCATTTTGTGGAAAATCAGAAAATGAAGTAGCAAAATTAATAACTGGTCCAGATGCAAATATATGTGATGAGTGTATAGAGGCTTGTGGAATGCTGATAGAAGATATGCAAATAGAGATGGGAGAACCTGTGGAAAATAACAGTTTCGATGATGTTACTATTATGACTCCTAAAGAGATAAAGAAAAAATTAGATGACTATGTAATAGGTCAAGAAGCAGCTAAGAAAGTATTAGCTGTATCAGTATATAATCACTATAAAAGAATTAAAAATAGAGGTAAAACTGGAGATGTAGAATTACAGAAATCAAATGTTTTACTTATTGGTCCTACAGGAACAGGTAAAACGCTTTTAGCTGAAACTTTGGCTAGAACTCTTCATGTGCCATTTGCTATAGCAGATGCAACTACCCTGACAGAAGCAGGATATGTAGGAGATGATGTAGAAAATGTATTGGTAAGATTATTACAAGCCGCTGACTATGATGTGGCAGCAGCAGAAAGAGGAATAATCTATATAGATGAGCTAGATAAGGTAGCTAGAAAATCAGAAAATACTTCTATAACTCGTGATGTATCAGGGGAAGGTGTACAACAGGCACTTTTAAAAATAGTAGAAGGAACTGAAGCACAGGTTCCTCCTGAAGGTGGAAGAAAACATCCGAATCAAGAATTGGTAAAGATAAATACAAAGAACATCCTATTTATTGTAGGAGGAGCTTTTGAAGGGCTAGATAAGGTAATTAAATCTAGGTCTAATAAAAAAGTTATGGGATTTGGAGCTACTGTAATAAATGAAAAGAATGAATCTGAAGGAGAAGCTTTCATGAGAGTTTTACCAGAAGATTTGGTAAGACAAGGAATAATTCCTGAACTAATAGGTAGATTTCCAGTGATAACTACTTTAGCCAACCTAGATGAAGAAGCTTTAATGAAAATACTAACTGAACCAAAAAATGCACTGGTAAAACAATACAAGAAATTCTTTGAGTTAGAAGATGTAGAGCTAGAATTTGAAGAAAGTGCATTGAAAAAAATGGCAGAGTTAGCACTAAAAAGAAAGATAGGAGCTAGGGGACTACGTGCACTTATGGAAAGTGCAATGTTAGATTTAATGTACGAAATCCCATCTAATCCTGCTGTAGAAAAAGTAAGAATAACAGAAGAATCAGTGATGGACAATAGTAAAGCACTGATAATTGAAAAAACAAAAAAATTGGCAGAATAATTAGAAATTAATAATTAAAAAAATTATCAATTTAACTAAAATCCATTTTAGGAGGCTAAAAGATGACAAAAATTACATTTATACCTACTAGAGATCTAGTGGTTTTCCCGGGAGCTATAATGCCTCTTTATATAGGCAGAGAAAAAAGTGTTAACACATTAGAAAAATCACTTACTGAGGATAGTAAACTAATTTTATGTATGCAAAAAGACTTTTTAGTAGAAGAACCAAATTATACAGATGACATATATAAAATCGGTGTAGAAGCTACTATTTTGCAGACAGTAAAGATGCCAAATAATACTGTAAAAGTATTGGTAGAAGCTTCACATAGAATTATTTTAGGTGAGATAGAAGAAACTGACGGAGTAATCTATGCAGAATCTACAGCTGTAGAAACTGAGGCATTAGAAAACAACGTAGGAGAAGCTATAGTTAGAAGGGTATTAAAATCATTTGAAAGATATGCTAAATTAAGTGGAAAAATTCTACCAGATCTTTTGGTTAGTATAAAATCTATGAAAGACACAGACAAAAAATTTGATTTAATAAGTGGAAATTTGAATATTCCATCTGAAGAAAAACAAAAACTTTTAGAGCTATTTAATTTAGAAGAAAGAGGTTATAAATTAATAGAAGTCTTAAAAAAAGAATTAGAGATCTTGAACTTAGAGAAAAAGATAGAAAATAAGGTGAAAGAAAAGATGAATTCAGCTCAAAGAGCATACTTCTTGAAAGAAAAATTAAGTGCTATAAAAGAAGAATTAGGAGAAGATCAGTCTGATGACGAAGATATCTTAGAATTAAAAAAACTGATTAAGACTAAAAAACTTCCAAAAGAAGTAAAGAAAAAAGTAGAAAAAGAAATCTCTAAATTATCGAAAATGCCAGCATTTTCAGCAGAAGGTAGTGTAGTACGTAACTATGTAGAGACAGTATTAGATCTACCTTGGACTAAGAAAACAAAAGATATTTTGGATATAAAAAAAGCCTATGATAAGTTAGAGGAAGATCATTATGGATTAAAAGAAATAAAAGAGAGAATCTTAGAATATTTGGCAGTAAAAAAACTAAACCCAAATATGAAGGGAACAATCCTTTGCTTAGTAGGACCTCCAGGTGTAGGGAAAACTTCACTAGCTAAATCTGTGGCAGATGCCATGGGAAGAAATTTTTCTAGGATTTCTCTAGGTGGAGTAAGAGATGAATCGGAGATCAGAGGACATAGAAGAACTTATATTGGATCTATGCCAGGGAAATTAATAAAAGCTATGAAACATGCTAAAACTAAAAATCCACTTATTTTATTAGATGAAATTGATAAGATGTCTAACGATGCTAAGGGAGATCCTAGTTCTGCAATGTTAGAGGTTCTTGACCCAGAACAAAACAAGAACTTTGAAGACCACTATTTAGATCTGCCATTTGATCTTTCAAATGTATTTTTTATAGCTACAGCCAATGATTTGAGAGGAGTTCCAGGACCACTTAGAGATAGAATGGAAATTATTTATTTGAATTCATATACTGAATTTGAAAAAATGCATATAGCTAAAAAATATCTATTAGATGAAGCTCAAGAAGCTAATGGATTATCTGAAATAGACATAAAGGTATCTGATGACGCACTCCTAAGAATAATAAATGAATATACTAGGGAAGCAGGAGTAAGAAACTTAAAAAGAGAGATCCACAGTCTATTTAGGAAATTAGCTAAATTAGTTATAGAAAAAAATAGAAAGAAAATAACTATCACAGTAAAAAATCTTGAAACATATCTTGGGAAGGTAAAATATAGACCTGATAAGATTAAAGAAATAGAACCTAAACTCGGTGTAGTAACTGGATTAGCATGGACAAGTGTAGGAGGAACTACATTAGAAGTTCAATCAGTATCTATGAAAGGTAAGGGCAAGATTATATTAACTGGTAAATTAGGAGATGTAATGAAAGAGTCGGCACATGTGGCATATTCTTATGTCAGATCAATTGCCGATGAGTTAAAAATAGATGAGAAATTTAATGAGACTACAGATGTTCATCTTCATTTCCCAGAAGGTGCTGTGCCAAAAGATGGTCCATCTGCAGGAGTTACTATTACTACAGCTTTAATTTCTGTATTAACAAAGAAAAAGATAAGACAAGATATAGCCATGACTGGAGAGATTACAATTACTGGAGAAGTATTAGCAGTAGGAGGAATCAAAGAAAAAGTTATAGGTGCGCATAGAATTGGAATTCACGAGGTAATATTACCAATAGACAATGAATCTGATGTAGAAGAACTGACTAAAGAAGTAAAAAAAGATATGACTATTCATTTTGCGAAAACTTATGATGATGTCAAAAAAATAGCATTTGTAAAATAAAAGGAGAAATATGAACACAGTATTAGAAAATATAAAAAAACGTAGAT
>NZ_JBATVM010000060.1:0-12960 GCF_049671765.1 Psychrilyobacter sp. | reverse complement strand
AGCTTCTGCAACATCTTTCTCTATTACTCCAGCTTCTAAGTTCATAAGTGATGTAGCTTTTTTAACCATTGCCATTGATTTAATAAATGTCGATGATAATTTATATCCTGTGATTCCAAAGTTATTTCTTGCTCTTAGTGATTGAATACCATAATATGCATTTGCAGGTACTTCCATTGTTCCTAGTGAATCGCCTTCTGTCCTAAATTTAATCATTTTAAACTCCCTTTTATATTTAATAAATCAAATTAAACCTATACAACAAATAATGTTTATTTCTTTATTAAAAAGATATATATATATAAGTTTTATTTTAATAATTGATGTTTTATAATAATTAAAAAAATTTAGACATTAGACTTCCCTTTAAACCAATATCTACACTGAAGTAATGGTTTAAAGACCTACAATAATGCTAAAGTTTAAATAATTATTGTTTTCTAATTAAGTTATTATCTATAGCTATTTTTTTAACAGTTTCAGCTACAACTTTTGCTACTCTCTCATCAAATGGACTTGGAATGATATAATCTGACCTTAATTCCTCTTCCTTTAATACGTTAGCAATACCATATGCTGCTGCTCTCTTCATCTCATCATTGATTACTGTAGCTCCAGCTTCTAAAGCTCCTTTAAATAATCCTGGAAATGCTAATACATTGTTTACTTGGTTAGGGTAATCTGATCTACCTGTCCCAACTACTGCGGCTCCAGCTTCTAAAGCATCTTCAGGCATGATTTCAGGTGTAGGGTTTGCCATAGCTAAGATAATAGGGTCTGCATTCATAGATCTAACCATATCTTTAGTTACCATTCCTGGGGCAGATACTCCTACAAATATGTCTGTTCCCTTCATCATTCCAGCAACTGTATCTTCCTCTAAGTTTTCTGGTGTATCAATAATATTTTGATCTAATAATTCTTTTACTAAAAATCTATATTTGTCATATTTATCTTGCATTACAACACCTTTTGAGTTGTATGCATATAATGATTTAACTCCTAATCCTTTAAGCATTCTAGCGATAGATGATCCGGCTGAACCAGTTCCTATCATAGATACTTTTAAGTCAGAGATATTCTTTCCTAATAATTTAGCTGAATTTATTACTGCTGCTGTAACAACTATTGCCGTACCATGCTGGTCATCATGAAATACAGGAATATCTAATTCTTCAATTAATCTTCTTTCTATTTCAACACATTTAGGTGCTGCAATATCTTCTAAGTTTATTCCACCAAAACTAGGGGCTAATAATTTACAAGTTCTAATAATTTCTTCTGTATCTTTTGTATCTAAACAGATAGGAAATGCATCTACTCCACCAAATTCTTTGAATAAGATTGCTTTTCCTTCCATTACAGGCAGTGCTGCTTCAGGACCGATATCTCCTAATCCTAATACTGCTGTACCGTCTGTTATTACTGCAACCATATTTCCCTTAGCGGTATACTTATAAACATCACTTTTATTCTCAGCAATTTTTTTACAAGGTTCTGCTACCCCTGGTGAATAAGCTAAGCTTAAATCCTCTGCATTCTTAACACTTACCTTTGAAACAACTTCAATTTTACCTCTGTTTTCAATATGCAATTTTAACGACTTTTCATATACTGACATAGTTATGCTCCTCCGTTTTTCTAATTTTAATGACTCTTATTCTTAGTTTATCCCTATAAATAGTTTTTTACTAGTTTTTTTTAGTTTTTTTATTATTTTTTAATTTTATTATTTACAAATTAAATGTAGTAATTACGTTCTTTTCGACCCATCTTGATAGAAAAATTTCGAATTTTATTATATTGTTTTCCAATATTTTTAATAATTATTAAAATAAACTTTCCTTAACTTCGGATTATTTTACTGATATTAATCATTTTAAACAATATGATTACAGTTTTAAAAAATATGTATAATTTCACTTTCTCTAACTGAACCTATAATACGAAAAGTTATAGAAAATGTCAACACCTTTTTGAATAAAATTATTCTTTTTTTTTAATTTGAATAATTTTATTCTTTAATCATTCAAAATCAGAACTAAATTTAAAATATATTCCCTATCCTCTTTCCAGAGTTCTTGACAAAAGAGTGTAAAAATTATATCCTAAATCAAACAATAAAAAATGAGTTTTTTTATTTAAATACTTTATTCTACAAGTAGTTAAAAGGAGATGAGATGAAAAAAAGCAAATTTAGTTTAGAAGATAAAATTCAAAACATGGTACCAGATCTTCCACCAAAGCAAAGAAAACTAGCAGGATACATTTTGAAGAATTTAAAGCCATGTGCCTTCATGACCTCTACAACTTTAGGTACAGCTGCAGGGGTAAGTGAATCTACAGTAATAAGATTTGCTTCATACATGGGGTATAAAGGATATCCTGCTTTTCAACAAGAACTAAGAGAATCTCTAAAAAATGAGTTGTCTGCTTTGGATAAGTTTTCAATAGAAAAAGTTGAAGATGCATCTACCGTCTATCAAGATATTTTTGAATCAGAGGTCGGAATAATCAATAGAACATTAAAAGAATTATCTTCTGAAACATTTAATAATGCAGTAGAAGCCCTTTATAATAAAGAAAGTATTCTTACTGTGGGATTTAAAGGTTCTTATTGTCTTTCTAGTTATGCAGGGTATAATCTTAGCAAGATCCACGCTAAGGTACAAATAATAGATCAATGGAATGAAAGATGGTTTAATTATCTCAATGATCTTAGCGACAATACAGCAGCTATACTCTTTGGATTTCCAAGATATCCAAAAAATGTAGTAACAATAGCAGAAACTCTAAAAAAAAGAAATGTATCACTCATAGTTATTACAGATAGTGTGGTCTCACCTATAGCCGAATATGCAGATTTTTTATTTATTATCCCTGTAAAGAAGGCTTTTTTTGTAGATCATCTCTCTGCTGTTATGTGTCTTATCAATGCTCTTATTTTTTCTCTTTCTTATAAAGACAAAGATAAAACAGAAAAATATCTTAAAAGGTTTGAAAAATTTGCAAATGAAAATAATTTCTTTGTTAAAAGTGATTAATCAAAAAAAATATAGTGCTAAAAGCACTATATTTTTTCTTCTAAACTAATCTTCACGATTAAATTCTTTTTGACCCATCTCATAAAGATCATTTCCATGAATATCATTTATAACTATTGCAGGGAAATCTACTACTTCCATCTTTCTAATAGCTTCAGCTCCTAAATCATCATATGCAATAACTTCCGCTTTTTTTATAGATTTTGCTATAAGGGCTGCTGCACCACCCACTGCTGCAAAATATACAGCTTTATGTTTTTTTATATATTCCTTTACTTCATCACTTCTAGCACCCTTTCCAATCATTCCTTTTAATCCTACTTCAATTAATCTTGGTGCATATGGATCCATTCTATAAGACGTTGTTGGTCCTGCACTCCCAATTGCATTTCCTGGCTTAGCAGGAGTTGGTCCTACATAATACATTATTTGCCCCTTTGGATTAAATGGTAGGTCCTTTCCTTCATCTAATAGTTTAACCAGTCTTGCATGGGCTGCATCTCTCGCTGTATATATAATTCCAGAGATAAGTACCGTATCTCCTGCTTTTAAGTTTTCTATATCACTATCTTTTAATGGTGTTGTTAATTTCATTCTATAACCTCCATATATTAAATTCTAAAAAAACTTTATCACAGATAATAAATAAATTTTATTTCTTATTCATGATTTAATTTATCAATTCCAATAATTTTAAGACACTCTTATAAGATTACTTCCTTATGTCTTGCAGCATGACAGTTTAAATTTATAGCAACTGGTAATGAGGCAATATGACAAGGATAAGTTTCTACCTTTACTGATAATGCTGTATTTCTTCCACCTAATCCCATAGGTCCTACTCCTGTTTTATTTACTAATTCTAATAATTCATCTTCTAATTTAGCGTTTATAGGATTAGTACTACTATCATTTACATCTCTCATTAAAGATTCTTTAGCTAATAATGCCGCTTTTTCAAAAGAACCTCCGATTCCTACTCCTACAATAATTGGAGGGCATGGATTTCCACCAGCTTTTTTTATTGTTTCTACAACAAATTCCTTAATTCCTTCTATCCCATCAGCAGGCTTTAACATCCTTATAGCACTCATATTTTCACTTCCGCCACCTTTTGGTGCTATTATAATTTTCACTTTGTCACTTCCAGCCACTAATTTCGTATGGATTATTCCAGGAGTATTATCCTTTGTATTTACTCTATCTAACGGGTCTTTTACAACTGATTTTCTCAAAAATCCTTTTTCATAACCCCTTCTAATCCCTTCATTTACAGCATCATAGATATCTCCATCCATATAAACCTCTGTTCCAATCTCTAAAAATACCACTACTATTCCAGTATCTTGACACATAGGCACTTGATTTTCTTGAGCTATTTCATGATTTGTTACTATTTGATTTAATATATTTTTTCCTACAGGAGAATCTTCAGTTTTAGCAATTTTTTTCAAATTATCTAAAACATCTGAGCCTAAGTAAAAATTTGCTTCCATACACATTTTTTCTACAGCATCTGTCACTTTATTTAAATCTAAATTTTTCATACAACCACCTCTTAAATTATTAATCACGATATTAGTTTAGCTATTACAATATCATTTTTTTAACATTTTTAGTCATCATCAAACAATTTTCACTTTAATACTACACTATTTAACTTTTTTTTTCAATTAACTTAAGCACACTTTTAAAATTTATATGTATATTAACAAAAGTAATAGATAATATATATGCTTTTATTAAATTTCATTGTGAATAGAGAAAAAATAAAGTATAATTAATAAAGTATATTTATGCAGGAGGGAACGATTTGGAAACTTTTAAAAATGTAAACTATAAGAATTATGCACTTTGGATAGGTGATAATATAAATAAGAAATTAAATATTCCTACAAAAATCGAGTTAGCCTTAACGATCTACAAGGAACTCGATGAGGATATTCAAAAAAAAGTGGAAAACAAAGAGAGATTGACTGAAGTTTCTCAAGTGTTTTTAGATAGTGCTACTGGAAATATGATGAATCTAATTTCACTTCTCAACAATGAGTTAGAATTAGAAGGTAAATCAAATCCCTATTCACATCTTTCAGAAATAGATGTTATAGATACTGTAATCACCCACGATCATTCTGAAATTCTAGAATCTATATGGAAGGAAGGAAATATTCATAATATTTTTTCTGAGAAAGAGATTACAGGATCTAATGTTAATTTATTTAAAATCTTAGGAGATTATAATCATACTGAAAGAATAATATTAACTTCTCAAAATATGAGAAAAGTTAAAAAATTAAAATTATACGATCATTTTTGGGAAAAATTAAATGGAGAATTAAAAAATAAAAATTTGATTTTGCTAGGCTTCAATCTAGGGGAAGAAACTAAAGAGATTCTTAACTTGGTATTTTCTAAAACAAATTTATCTAATACAGATAGATATTTTGTAACTTCAAACCCAATCTCTTTAGAGGATGAATCATGGTTGATTTCAAATGAATTTAAATTTATCTATGAAGATGACCTAAATTTTGTAAAAAAAATGGCTTTATATTTTAATAATAAAAATATAGATCCCCTTAAAGAAGAATCTGAAGAATTTAAAGAAGTTGAATTAATAGAAGAGATTATACCAATTAAAATCAAAGAAAGCGAGTTAAATCCTGTAATTTCAGAAGAAAACATAAAAAAAGTAGCGGCAGAAGAGGAAATAAATGAATATATAAAAGAAAAACAATTAAAAATATTTGAGAAAGAAGATATCTCTATACTTACTAAAAAAGAATCCAAATTAAAAGGTAATGAAATCTGTGTCGAAAAAAAAGAAATAGTATCAGAAGATACTTTTGAAAATCTAAAAGAAAATATCGAAACAGAATCAATAGACCTCCAACCAATAGAAGAAAAATATATAGTAGAAAACTTAGAAATCCTTTTATACTTAGATGAAAGCACACTAAAAGGGGAAATAATCGAAACAGAAGTTAGAAATAGACAAAAAAGATTAGTTGAATTTAGGGAAAATAGATGCCCATCCTACAAAGTTGATGATTTTTCAGAGATCAACCACTATAAAGCACTAGATATAAAGATTCCTTTTGAATCTAATGAATTTCCTCAAATGAAATTAGAAAGAAAGATCTTTGGTGGAAAAGTAGATATAAAGTGTAATAATCAATCCATTTATGGCGTTGCAATTAAGTCTCATATGTCAGGCAAATATCAAGTTATAGATTTTAAAAATCACGACTTCACTTTAAAGCTTCTATTAGATGATGATAGAGTAATGAAATTTGCTTATAAAATTTCTGAAAATACTGTCAATATAAAAGGAAAGAACCTATATATTTTCTTTAAAAATTTACTTGACGGTTTTGAGTTAAACTTTAAAAATAAAAAAATCCAAGGTAATTTTAAAATAACTTCAGATGAACATGTGGAAAATTTAGATATAATTTTAGACACAATCGATAAATACCTCTCTATAAAAAAATATATAAAAACTAGAGATATTAATCTAAAAGAACTCCTTAAAAACACTAGAAGCCTAGAAGTTTTATTCAGTTATTATAATAATACTCCCAAAGTAACCAATGGAAATATTACTATTAGAGCTAGTTTTTCAGGTGACATAAATAGAATAGAAAAACTTGTATTAAGCTATCCTATCAGTATCAACTTTTTAGGGCTTACAAGATCGTTTATAGAATCAACTGAGATTGATATAAATGGTTCAAATATAACTTATACAGAAGACCAATTAGAAGTTCAGGCTTTCAATGCTGTTGAAAATACAATGTTTAAAGAAATTAAATAATCAAAACAGAAGGGAATAACCAAATAATTATTCCCCTCTTGTAAGTTGATTTTTTATTACCTCATTACCTCATTACCTCTATAGTCTGAACTTCTAAAAATTCAGGCCCTAAATCTATAGGATATCCATTTTTTAGGAGTCCTTGTACTTCTACTTTTTGACCCTGATACATATCTAAATTAATCTTTTTACTGTCTAGAGCTGTCAATGGTTTTCCTGTATCATCTGATAAAACATGGGTACCATACATCCAAGTAGACATTTGAATAGTAGTTAAAACACCACCTCTTTTTACTCTTAAGTCCCTACTGCTATTTGATGTACAACCTCCTAAGGCGATTAGGCATAATCCTATCAAAATTAGTTTTTTCATAAAACCTCCATCTAATACTTATAAAAATAACTCCCACCTATAAATTCCTTTAATATAGAGTTATCTGGAACTAGTTCTTTATCTATTTCTTTAAAATAACTCAAGAATTTTATAAGTCTTATAGCTTCTTCATAGTGTTGACTAGTTGAGTCTATCTTCTTTAATTCCTTTATTGCATATCTTTTTAATACTCCTAATTCATAAATTAAATTAGAGTTAAATATAGCGTCTGCTTCTTCCTGAAATGGGAATATATTTTTCTCCTCTCCTTTTCTTATGGAATCCCACATATCCAAAGTTCCGTTGGCAGATGTTCCACGAGAGAGAGAATCTCTTACAATTCTTCTTAATTTTCTGACTTCACTAGTCGGAATCCTATTATGATCATCAATATTTAATGCAGTTAAACAGCTAATATAGATCTTAAATTTATTTATTTTTTCAATATGATTAGTTAATTTTTCATTTAGACCATGAATCCCCTCTATTAATAGGAGTCCATTTTCAGAAAGTTGAGTCTTAATTCCCTTGGCTTCTCTCTGTCCAGTATTAAAATTATATATAGGAATTTCTACTGCTTTTCCTTCCGTTAACTTAACTAGATGTTCGTTCAATAAATTTAAATCTAAACCATCTATAGATTCAAAATCTTTTTCACCATTTTCATCTAAAGGTATATATTTTCTTCCTCTATAATAATTATCTAAGGATACTACTACTGGTTTTATTCCATTTGCCCTTAATTGAATCGCTAGCCTTTTGGTAAAAGTAGTTTTCCCTGATGAAGAAGGACCAGCAACTGTAACTAATTTAATATCTCTACAGTTAGTGATTTCATCAGCTATATAGGCTAATTTTTTTTCATGTAATGCTTCGTTAACTCTAATTAATTCTCCAATGTCACCCTCTTGGCTGACTTTATTTAATGATCCTACATCTGGAATATCTAATATCCACCCCCATCTTTCACTCTCACAAAATATCTTTGCTAACTTTGGGTGGTCTACACTACTAGGAAGAATATATTCTCCCTCTTTCAAAGGAGCTTTTAATATAATCCCATTATTATCCTTGTATTTTATAAGGTCGAATAAATTAATATAACCAGTACTAGGAAATAATCCATTATGAAAAAAATCATGAAATCCATCTATCTCGTATAAACTTATATCATGATCAGGAGAATATTCAACTAATCTAGTTAGATCTTCCCTAAGGTCAAAACATGAATTCCTAATAAATTTACAGCTCTTCATACTTTGTTTTTTTATAGTAATATCCGAATGAATTATCTCACTCATTCTCTCTTTTATTAACTGTACTTCATCTTCTGTAATAATTTTATCTTTTATGATTTCTATTAAAACTCCATTATTTAATGAATGAAGTATCTTTACTTTTGAATTTGGAAATAGATCATATGTAGCTTTAATAAATATAAATTTTAATGTAGAAAAATATTTTATGTTCATAGTTGGCCCCTCCTCTAATGTAATAGTGTAAATTACTTTGCTTTTTTGGGTAAACTCGATCTCAAATTTTTTAAAAATTTATCTATCTGCTTGGGTTTAGATTTTCTATACCCAAGTATATCGAGACTATCTTTTTTACAACTTATATGAAGTGGAAATTGTGGACCTTTTTCTCCATCCATATCTGTACGAATCTCCTCTGCACAATCTATTCTAATCTTATTAGTTCTAAAATAAGTTATTCCTTCGTCACCATCTTCTAAATGATTTCTAATTAAAAAATTTAAAAATGATTTTGCTGTATGCACTAGATCTGCTTTTACTATTATTACATCTAACATTCCATCATCTAACTCTGCTTTATATGCAATATTAATATTTCCAGCTGTTTTCCCATTAAAAATAAATACTAAAAATGCATCTCCTACATAAAAATATTCCTTTCCCTCTACAAATATTTTTAATTTTTTAAATTTTGGAAGTTCCTTAATTCCATTAATATAATAAGCCAGTTTACCCATTGTATTTTTATGATTTGTAGGAGTATTTTGAGATACCTCTGTAAATAGCCCAAAACTCAATACATTTACAAAAAACTTTCCATTGGCATAACCAAGATCTATTTTTTTTGACTCAGACATTATTATCTGTTCACAAGCTTCTTTGATAGTATTAGGTATACCAATACACTTCGCGAAATCATTTGCTGTTCCTGTAGGTAAAATTCCAACTGGAAGATCTATTCCTTTTCTCTTCATCATATTAATACTATCGCTAACTGATCCATCTCCACCAGCTAGGAGCAGATGATCCCATTCACCATCATTTAAGTCTTTGAAAGCATCTTCTAAAGATGCTTCATACGAAATTCTAAATGGAATTAATTGATATCCATGTTTTTGATATATTCCTATTATCGTATCAATCTTATTTATTATTTTACTATTCCCTGAAAAGGGATTATAGATTAACTTTACTTTTTTCACTTTATTATCACCTCTACCCTTATGTTTAGAAACTTTTTTTCTTGTAATTATATTATACTACAAAATATAAAAAAAAATAATAAGAATAGCTTAATTCTAGACGTTATCCCTCCTCAAAAGAGATATTTCACCTTTATTTCTAAAAAAATATTAAAAACTCTATTCATATAACCCATAAAGAACATCAAGCCCCTCTTTTGAACTTATCCAATTACTAACTTTTACAGATGTTTTCATATCACCAATAAGAATAGCTCCTACAATTTTATTATCTCTTACAAAGAATTTTCTATATACTCCATCTTTATTATATTTATAAATATCTACTCCATTTTCCTCTGTTTCTCCACCTGAAAATAAAGATATTCCTGTAACTTTAAGACGTATTTCAGGCAAAGTAGGATTATATTTTTGAATTTTTATTCCAGTCATATTCCCACCAGCAATCCCCCCCTGTTCCTTAGATGGTGCCCAAAGTCCATAAAGATTTCCCCTATATTCAGCGGCATCTCCTGCAGCAAAAATTCCATCAATATTAGTTTCCATATATTCATTCACGATAATTCCTCTATTAAAATCCACTCCTCCACTCTTACATAGTTCTAACCTTGGTATAATCCCTGCTGAAAGGACTATACATCCTGTGTTAAAAATAGTTCCATCTTCAAATTCTATTCCTTTTACACTTTCCCCACCTAAAATTCTTTTGATAGTTTTCCCCAATATAAATTTTATCTTCTTTTCCTCTAGTGCTTTCTGTAATATTTCAGACCCTTCCCTGTCTAGCTGTCTGTGAAGTAACCTATCAGCTGTTTCTATAACGGTAACATCTTTCCCTGAATTTACCAATGAATTAGCAGCTTCTATCCCTAAAACTCCTCCTCCTAATACCACAACACGATCACATATCTCTATATGTCGTATTATCTCATCTGAATCACTGGCACCACGAAATTTAAGGATTCCCTTTTTGTCTATCCCTTCTATATTTGGGTAACGAGGTCTAGCTCCAGTAGCTAATAAAAGTTTATCATAGTACATAATAGTTCCATCATCAAATTTTACTTTTTTGTTTTTACTGTCTATATTGACAGCTTCTTTATTTAAAATAACATTTATTTCTTTATCATCATAATAGACGTCACCATAAGCTATCAATTTCTCTATAGGCGTATTTTTTGCAAGATATTCGATAAGTCTTATCCTGTAGTAAAATGGCATAGGTGACTTAGTTACAACTGTTATTTCCCCTGTTTCATCCTGCTCTCTAGCAGCAAGTGCAGCAGATATCCCTGCAATTCCATTTCCTAATATAAGATATTTCATTAGTTCCCCCTTTTTTGCTTTTATTTTATTTTATAGCTACAAATTTTATTAAATACTTCCTTCTTCTTAATAAAAGAATACCACTTAAAGTTGGATCTGATGTAATAAATAAAAATTTAATTTTTAACTTCTAACTATTATAGAGTTTTTGTTAATTATTATATGCTATATAGCTATATAGCTATATATATAACTTGTTATATTTTATTAAAAGTGATACAATAATTTTGAGACGTTAGCCTGTCCTATTAGTTGGGGTACCGAGTTACTTCAACGCTTGTGCGATACTTTTGTATCGCACTTTTTTTATACTAAAATAATTTTGGGTATAAAAAATTGATTTCATTGGCTTTATTTTTGGGGATTCTAAATTTAATATTCTGTGCCTTTTTCTTCCTTTGAGGACTACGTTTTTATAATCAGTTACTCCTATTCCATTATTTTAATATATATTATAAGAAAAGGTAACTTCTAATTTCATTTTTAAGTAAATCTAAAATATTAAAGGAATATAGATATTAAAGAAGTATAAAAAGACATAGCTATAAAAAATATAATGTAGAGGGGTTAGAATGAGTAAAGAAAAAATTAAAGGTTTAGAAACAAAGGGAGAAGGGTTTATTATATCATGGACAAATTTAAAAAAATGCGGATATATTAAATATAATGGGAAAAAAAAATTGATAAACGATAAAAATTTTGGATACAATGAAGTGGAAAAATTAGAATTATTGGATGCTTTGAAAGGTGAAGATAGATATCTAAAAGTTGAATTTATTATAGTTGAAATTACTAAAAGAAATACTTTTTTAAAAAAAATAAGACTTAAAAAAACCAAAAGCAAGGAAGATTTATATTTTGAAGAGATATTTTTAGGAGAAAAACTATCTTAAAGAAAAAAGTGAATTCTAATTGAAAAACCTAAGAGAATAAACTTGGGAGGCTGTTTTATGATTAATAAATTAAATAAAATCAAAGAACTAAGAAAAGCAAATAAATTAATTGCCGAAGAAAAGTTAAGAAGATTAAAAAATGATTATAAAATCGAAAATAAAAATGAAAAAATAGCCCAAAGAATTGAAGATATGAAAAAAGAAATAAAGAAATTAGAAAAAGATTTAAAAAATTTGGCTGATCTAGAAAAAAAATTCAAACAAGAATAGGCAGTAATTTTTATAAAGGCTTATTACAAGGTTTCTGTAAATTCTAAAAATTAAGGGAGTATTCCAAATTTATTGTAAATTAATTTTAAATCTTCTTAGTTGAAAGAGTACAGTCTATTAAACTAAGGAGGTTTTTTTGATAAGAAAAATAAAAAAGAGGTCGGTCCATTGGTTTAGAAGGTAACGAAAGTTCTAAATCTTGGCTTAAAGTGTTATGTCCACTAAGATTAAGAAGGATTTTAATAATATTTGAAGATAAATTAGACAAAAATAGTAAAAGAAAAGGGTATCATTTAAAACACCCTTTGGGCGTTTCCCGAATTACGTGTACATTCAATTCCTAACTACTAGAGGAGAGCTGTTAAAACAGCTCTTTTTTTACATATATTTGTCTACTTGTTCTGGATAAATTATCACTAACATTCTTAATATTTTTTCCCAAGATCGTATTTTTGAGTCCATTTTTTAGATATATTTTACGTTGTTAAATAAAGTATTTTTTCTAATGATTCATCAGTAGGGAATTGACTTCACATTGAACTAAGTAACGTCTAGAGTTATTATTAGTATTTCTACCGTATTTAGACTAACCAAGAGTTTCATCCATTTCAGATTCAAGCATCAGAGAAACCATGTCTTTAAAAATATCTTTCATAATATTTTGTGCATCAGAAATATTTTCAATATCATTTTCTTCAAAGATCTTTTTAACCAATGGATTAATATTTTTCGCTTTTTTAATCATAAAAAATCCCTCCCTAATTACTAGATTATACCTC
>NZ_JBATVM010000059.1:0-29488 GCF_049671765.1 Psychrilyobacter sp. | reverse complement strand
CACTTTCTTTCTCTATTTAATTGCTAATGTCCTTTTGTTTGTCTCGCTTAAGGTCGCTTTTGCTTTCCCTTGCGGACAAGAAGAAGTATACCGTGTTTACAACTTTTCGTCAAGAGTTTTTTTGTTTTTTTATAATTTTTTTTTGTTTTTTTGTTTTTTTTATTTTTTCAATTTTTAATTCTTTGTTATCATTTATTTTATAGACTTACAAACGTTAAACTAATATGTTATCAATAGAATTCTATTGACAACATATTAGTTTATTAATCATATTTTTTTTCCAATAATTTACTTGCACTTAACCTTATTCCAATAGCTCCTATTGGTGCTGTTATAATTACACTTAAAATTGCCATAGCTTGTATTAACTCTCCTCCTACAACACCCATCTGAAGAGGTATACCAGCTTTAGCTGATTGAACAGTTGCTTTAGGTAGATAAGCTATAACACAAAATAATCTTTCTTTTAAATTTAAATCTGTTCCTACTAAAGCTATCAAAACACCAATTGATCTAACTGTAAGAGATATAAATACTATCATACTTCCTATATAAAAAATATTTCCAACAAGTGAAGGGTTTATAGCTGTTCCCACTAATGTAAATAAAAATACTGCTCCTACAGACCAAGCTTTTCCTAATCCATCCATTATATTATTTCCTAACCATTCATAATAATTAGTAATTACATAACCTATTACCATTATTCCTAGAAGAGAATTAAAATATTTTAGATGGTATGCAGTTTCAACCATTCTCATTCCAATAGCTAATCCTCCTACCAATATAGTTTGAAAGATCTCTGATTTTATTTTTTTAGATATTTCCCCAGCTATCACAGCCACCAATATTCCTACAGCGACACCTACTACTGTAGAAATTGGTATCGCTATCAAATTGTTTAAAATACCCCCACTGGTACCAAAATACATTCCCATAAATGATGTAAACATAGCTATGGCTACACTATCATCTGCCGAAGCTCCCGTAAGCAACATTTGTGGTATAGCTTTTTTTTCTCCTAATCCTCTTTTTATTAGATCTACCATGGCAGGAACTAATACTGCCGGACTTACTGCTGCAATTATAAACCCTAATATCCCAGCTTGTATTGTTGGCAATCCCAAGATTTTTATAGATAAAAACATAACTGTGAATCCCTCTACTGAAACAGGTATCAAGCTAAGTAATACTGCTGCTCTTCCTACTTTTTTTATTTGCTTTTTTCTAATCCCTAAACCTGCTATTAGCAACACTATGACCAAAGCTAAGTTTTTTAAAATTCCACCAAATTCTATGGCTACAGGATCTATTATTTTTAGATACACATTAGCTAAACAACCAAAAGCAATCATACCTATTAACTTTGGTAGATATAATTTTTCAACTATTTTCCCAACTATTACCCCACCTACAAATAAAATTAAAAATGAAACCAAAATACTTAACATAATTTTCCTCCTAAAAATATATAAAAAAACTTCTACATCAATACAAAAATTGTATCGATGTAGAAGCCATTAACTTTTTTCCAAGTAGTTTTAGATTTTAAATCTAAGGAGAGCTTCATCTCCTGTATAAATTATATCATATAAAATATTTCTAAGTAAATATAAATTATGTATAATTTAACTTTATTTTTGTCTGTATACATATTTGTTAATAGATAACCTTTACTATTAAAAAACTTAAAAAATTATTTTATCTTATCTAAGTTTGTAATAAGTATTGCTATATCATTTCCAGTTACCCCACTTATCCTTGTAGCTTCTCCAATAGACATAGGTTTAATTTGTTCTAAACCATCTCTAGCTATATTAGATAAACCTGCTATAGTTTGAAAATCAAATCCTTCTGGGATTTTCATATTTTCTAATTTTTTAAATTTTTCTATTTGTGTTCTCTCTCTTTCGATAAATGCATTATATTTAACAATAGTTTCAATTTGATTTTTAACAAATGTTGGCATATCCTTAATTTCTATAATTAACTTTAAAGAATCATACGTAACTTCTTTTTGCTTTAATAATTCAGATAACTTTACCCCTTTACCAAATCTTTCCTTCGCATCTACACTTTCTAAAACTTCATTTGCTTGTTTCATAGAGATACTGATTTGATTTATCCTTTCAACTTCAGATTTTACCATCTCTTTGGCTTCCTCTAAAAATTTAATTTTATCCTCAGAAACAATACCAATCTCTTTGGCTTTATCTAATAGCCTCATAAATGCATTGTCAAATCTAAGAGTCAGCCTATATTCTGCTCTAGACGGTAATACTCTATATGGTTCTGGAGTTTGTTTATGGATTATATCGTCGACTAATACTCCTAAATAACCCTCTGTTCTGTCTATTATAACTGGTTCTTTTCCCAATACTTTTCTACTGGCATTTACTCCTGCTAAAAATCCTTGAGCCGCAGCTTCTTCATATCCAGAAGTTCCGTTTATTTGTCCTGCAAAATAAAGATTTTTTATTTTTTTACTCTCTAAACTAGGATATAATTGATAAGATGGTGCATAGTCATACTCAACAGCATAACCATATCTCATTATTTTAGCATTTTCCAATCCTGCTATAGTTCTCATCATTTTTTCTTGAGCAAATGGTGGCATAGCCGTTGTAAGACCATTTACATAAAGTTCATTCGTCTCTTTAGATTCCATTTCTAAGAAAATTTGGTGATTAGTTTTTTCAGGAAAATTTAATACTTTTCTATCAAGCGACGGACAATGTCTCGGCCCATGAGTTTCTATTATTCCACTTACAATGGGTGAATACTCCAAAAGATCCTGAGCTACTTTCACAGTTTCAGGTGTTGTATATGTTAGCCATGTAGGAGAATTATCATTTTTTTCTTTCTTAGTGAACAATGAAAAATATTTTGGATGATCTTCACCATGCATCTCTTTCATTTTACTAAAATCTACAGTTCTCATATCTAACCTTGGAGGAGTAGCGGTTTGATATCTATCCAGTATTATTCCGTTTTTAAGCAATGCATCTGATAATTTTTCAGCAGATTTTTCACCTATCCTACCTGCAGGATATTTTACATCTCCAATTACTATTCTTCCTTTTAAGAATGTTCCAGTAGCTAGTATTACTGAACTCGCTCCATATTCTATCCCTAAGTCAGAAATTACCCCTTTTGTTTGTCCATCCTCAATAATAATGTCCTCTATTATACCTTGGATACTATCTAGATTAGGAGTGCTTTCTATCATCTCTTTCATTTTTACTCTATACCAGTATTTGTCCGCTTGTCCACGAGTAATTCTAGCTGCTGGTCCTTTACTGGTATTTAAATGTTTTAATTGTAAATTATATTTATCAGTATGTCTCCCAATCTCTCCACCTAACATATCTACTTCTGCTACTATATGACTCTTTCCTGGTCCTCCTATAGAAGGATTACACGACATCATAGCTATAGTGTCTAAATATATTGTAAATAGAGCTGTTTTTAATCCTGATCTTGCTGAGGCTAGTGCAGCTTCACATCCAGCATGTCCTCCACCTACAACGATTACATCATAATTCATAAGTTCTCTCCTTTTTAATTTTATTTTTGTTCGTATACATATTTTTAAAGTAAATACTACATCTCAAAGAAAAAAATACTGCAGAAATATCTGCAGTATTTCATATTTTTTTTATAATTTATTTTCCTACACAGAAATTACTAAATATATGATCTAAAACATCTTCCGATGAGATTTCTCCAGTTACCTCTGATAGTGCATCTAAAGCTTCTTTTAAATCTACAGCTATTAGATCCATTGGTAACCCCATATTTATTGTTTCAAATATATTTTCTATAGCTTCCTTTGTTTTAACTAAAGCAGATCTATGCCTAATATTAGTTATGACTAAAGTTTCAGATGAGTCTTCAATATTACCAGCTATAATATAAGAATAAATTTCTTCTTCCATATTAGTTATACCAATATTTTCTTTAGCTGAAATTTCGATCCATTTACCAACTTTTTCTAATTTAGATAAATCTATTTTTTGTTCCATATCTATCTTATTTAATATTCCTACAACTTTTTCTGCACAAATATGTTTATGTACTCTAAAGTCTTCTTCACTTAGTTCTCTAGAGCCATCTACAACAAATAAGATTAAATCTGAATCATCTAATAATTTCTCAGATTTTTCTACTCCGATACTCTCAATAAAATCATCTGTGTTTCTAATCCCTGCTGTATCAGCTAAGATAAGTGGTATTCCTTTTATATTTACAATTTCCTCAATTACATCCCTTGTTGTTCCTGGAATATGAGTTACTATTGCTCTTTCTTCTTTTAATAAAGAATTCAATAAACTAGATTTACCTACATTAGGTTTTCCAACTATTGCTGTCTTTACACCCTCTTTAATCATTTTCCCTTGAGTATAAGAGGCTGATAATCTATCTGAAGTTTCCAAAACTTCATTTAAATTATCTACTAAACCTTCCGGTAATGGATCATCGATCCCTTCTTCAGGATAGTCTAAAACTACATTTATATGAGCAACTACATCTAAAAGTAATTTTTTTAAATGTAATATTTGATCTTTTAAATCTCCTCTTAATTGATCTAATGAAAGAGATAAACTTTTTTCTGTTTTTCCATGAATTAAATCAATTATAGCTTCTGCTTGGGTAAGATCTAGTCTTCCATTCATAAAAGCTCTTCTTGTAAATTCACCCTGCTCAGCAATTCTAGATCCATTAGATAAAACTAACTCCAAAACTTTTTCAGTCACAAGATACCCACCGTGGCAGTTTATCTCTACTATATCTTCTTTAGTATAAGTTTTAGGACCTTTCATTATGCTGACCATTACTTCATCTACTAATTTTTCACCTGAATACAGATGACCATAATTAATAGTAAAATTTTTTAACTCTTCTACTTTTTTGTTAGATATCGGTCTAAATATTTTTGAGAGAATGTTTAGAGATTCTTTTCCAGACATTCTTACAATTCCTATTCCACCTTCTCCTCTAGGAGTCGATATTGCCGCTATTGTATCAAACATAGTATTACCCCAATCTTTTTCTTTTAATTACAATATATCTCTTAGGATCTCTTCCTTCACTAAAAGTATCAAGCTCCTTATATTTATTTACTATTTCGTGAATTATTTTTCTTTCCCTTGGTGGCATCGGATTTAATTTTACAACTTTATCAGTATGTAATGCTTTTTCAGCCATTTTTCTAGCTAAATCTCTAAGAGTTTCTGCTCTTTTAGCTTTAAATCCTTCTACATCAACTTCTACCTTTACACTTTTGCATAGAGAATTTAAAAGGTATTCAAAACTATTTAAAGTTTTACCTTTTTTTCCTATGATTATTCCATTGTCTTCACCAGATAAATTGATTAAAACATAATGGTCTCTAGCTTCTAAAACTTCCACATTTAAAACTAATCCCATATTATTCAATAATTCATTGGCTCTTTCTACAACTACTTCTTCTATCTTGATTTCTATTATCTCGGCTGTTTTCTCCATTTGAATCTCGTATTCTCCATGTTTTTTAAAAAAACCAAAAAATGAAGTTGCTTTTGATATTTCAATAACTTCTAAGATTTTATTCTTATCAAGATTATGATTTTTTACAGCTTTAATTATAGCATCGTCTTTTGATTTAGCTTTTATTTGATAAGTTAAGTTCATTTTACGCCTCATCCCTTCTACTCATTATATAATATTGTTGTGCTACTGAAGCCAAACTAGATACAAACCAATACAACTGTAATCCTGACGGCATCTTGTATGAGATAAATATCATCATTACAGGAAACATATAAGTCATCATTTTCATTTGTGGGTTTGAAGATCCTTGACTTGCACTCATTAATTTTTGTTGGAAATAAGATACTGCACCATTTAATAATGGTAATAAATAAATTGGATCTGGATTTGATAATGTTAACCAAAGAAATTTTGATCCCTCTGCTATAACTCCTCCATCTGCTCCTGTTTTTCTCAAAACTCCAAAAAGTGCAAATAATATTGGCATTTGTAATAATATCGGTAAACAACCACTTGCTGGGTTCACCTTATGTATTTTATATAGTTCAATTGTTTTCTGATTTAATGTTTGTGAATCATTTTTATATTTTTCTTTAAGTGCTTCTAATTGTGGTTGCAATTTTTTCATAGCACCCATTGATTTATCTTGCTTTAATGTAAGTGGTAACAAAACTAATTTGATTAAAATTGTTATACCAATTATGGCTAACCCATAATTTCCAAAAATATTGTACATCACTTCTATCGCACTTTCTAAAAAACCTTGTAGTGCTCCATATCCAGGTATTGTCAATTTTATTCCTCCTTATTATTTAAGGTACTGGGTCGTAACCACCCTTACAAAAAGGATGACATTTTGATAATCTTTTAAGACCTAGATATACACCTTTAATACTTCCATATTTTTTTATTGCTAATATCATGTAAGTTGAACATGTAGGTTCAAATCTACAATTTTTTTTTAGGACAGGTGATATAAACCATTGATATAATTTTACAAAAAGTATTAAAAGATATTTCATAGAAATATTTTAGCTCTTTTTAATATTTTCATACTATCCTTTTCAATCATGGATAAATTTAAAGTCCTAAATTGTTCTCCTGCGTTTTTTTTAGCTATAAAAATTATATCATATCCTTGTTTTAAATTCTTATCTTGTTTTCTAAAATTTTCTCTAAAAAGTCTTTTTAATTTATTCCGACAAACAGCATTGCCAGTTTTTTTACTAGCTACTACTCCTAATCTATTTTCTTTAAAATTATTTTTCTTAAAATAGATCAACTGAAAATAACCAAAGTGTTTTTCTCCTTGGTTATATACTTTTAAGAATTCAGATTTTGTTTTTAATTTCAACATAAAATCTCCTTAAAATATTTTTAAAAACCCGGTGATATGAACACCGGGTTTTATGCTGACAATTTCGTTCTACCTTTAGCTCTTCTTCTTTTTAATACAGCTCTTCCTGCTTTAGTTGCCATTCTTTTTTTGAATCCGTGTTCTTTCTTTCTTTTTCTATTGTTAGGTTGAAAAGTTCTCTTACTTGCCATCTTTGATACACCTCCTAATTGCTTTAAAATAAATTGTCATTTCAGTTTATAATTCTAATATATAAGTTATATTTTGTCAAGATAATTTTTAATAAGTTTTTTATAAAAGTAACCAAAAAGAGTATTTGTTTTTTGTAAGATGTAGTAAAAGTAAAGCCAATATTTGTTATAAAGAAAATCATTATTTTTAAAGGGTTAGAAAAGAAATAAATTATTTATTAGTATTATTGTTAATAGACATTTGTTAGAAACCTTATTTTTAAAGGTTTTTTAGTTCTATTAATAATCTAAGCCCAATAAATATGTTGAATTATTTATATAATTATTATTATTGTGGGTATACATAGTTTGAATTCCTTATTTTTTAAGAGTTTTGAATATTATAGCTTATTTGAGGTCAATAAATATAATAAATATAAGACCATAAAATTATTATTGTCTGTGTACATATTTTTTTTCTAATGTTTTCAATACTTATTTTTTCTATATTCAATATAATTAGGAGTGTTAAGTATACATAGTTTATTAATGTTCATGTACATATTTTCTTATTAACCTTTCAGTATAATTTAATAAAGTGATTATATGAACTTTTTATTTTAGTAAAGAAATAAAACAAATGACTTATATGTCAATTAATTATAGATAAAACCATATGTATACTTTCAAAAATAAAGATTGAATTTATTTAATTTTGATGATATTATATATAACACTAGGATTATTATTGTGAATGGACAAAAAATTAATGGAGGAGTTATGTCAAAGGAAGCAAATTTGGGTTTGATAGATAAATTTAATTTGAATAAAACTGGATCATTGTTGACTGACCTAACTAAAGTTGATATAAAAATGAGTGAACTCCCTGAGATTGAAGTCAGAGAAGTTGTCATAAAAGAGACTGGAAATTTTTTAGATTTAAAAGAAAACATAATTAATATACCAATAGAAATGATTGTTTTTCCATTTTTTACACCTCAAAAACAAAATAAAAAAATAAATTTCAAATATTCTTTTGAAGATCTAGGAGTAACTATGTATTGTACATTAGTTGCAAAAAATTCAGAAGATAAAATATACCAACCATCTATTTTTGAAGAAAAAATTTATACATATCTGATCTCTCTTTATGAATTAAAAAAAGAGACCAACGATACAGATGAATATATAAAGTTTGAAATTTCAGACTTTATAGTTAATTTTTTAGGAAATAAGATGAATAGAAATTATTATACTAAAGTAGCTCAAGCTCTTAAAAATTTAAAGAGTACTGAGTATCAATTTGAAGTGTCTAACCACAGTAAATTAGGAAACTATCAATTTGAAGACGAAGAATTCAAACTACTGACGTATCAAAAACTTAAAGTTGGAACAAAAGTATACTATAAAGTAACTTTAAATAAAAATATTAGAAATAAAATTAAAGATAAAAGATATATAAAATATAATTCTAAAGCGCTAATAGAGATAATGGAAAAAGACCCAATTGCGGCAAGGATCTATAAATATATTAGTAAAATAAGATATTCTAAACAAGAGGATTCTATAAATATTAGAACTTTAGCTGCTATAATTCCATTAAAAATGGAACAAGAAACAGAAAGAGTTAATAAAACTGGAGAGAAAAGGACCTATGTACTAAGTAGGGTAAAACAAGTATTAAAAAGAATTGAGAAAGCTTTTTTACTTTTAGAAGAATTGGGATATATGGACTATTTTAATTCTGAATTTGTTGCTGAAGAAGATAGTTATTACATAAACTATAGGTTTAACCAAGATAAAGATGGAACTTGTCACATATCTAGTTATCTAAATGGAACAGAAAAAAAAGTTGAATATAAAGGTAAATGGGATGCAGTAAATGCTGCTAAAAAAGCTAAAAAAGAAAAGACATTTATAACTAAAGAAAAAATAAAAGATAAGATAAAAGAATTAAAAATTAGAGATAATAATGAGATTATAGATGCTGAGATAGTTAATAATAAGATTGATAAGAATAAAACTAATGAAATAAACTTATCTGAAGATGTAAGAGAAAGACTAAAAGATTTTTCAGAGGAACTTCAGAGTAAGATAATTAAGTGTAAGAGAAATATATTTGTTTCTAGAGCTTGGAATAAAAGAGTGGATAATAAATTTAAAAAGATTATAAGGGAAGATGGAGAAGAAGTTGCAATAGATATATTAAACCTTTTGTATAAACGTCTAAACTCAGAGATAAAATCAACCTTAGTTCAATATATTAATGGAATACTACGAAATTTAAGAAAGATGGATAGAAATGCCAGAAAATCCAATAAGAATAATTTAACTTTATTTAACCAAGTAACTAGAGAAAAACCTTTAAAAAGTAAAAAACAATTAAAGAAAGCAAGAAAACATCTAAAAAATCCAGAGGTAACAAATATAAAAGATGTTATTGAAGATATACCAAAACATGATATTATGCAAGATTATCATGGGTTAGATGAATTTGAAAAATTAATAATAGAAGAAAAAGCTTTAGAACTATGTTCTCAATACGAGGATATACCAAAAGAATTTTTATATAATTTGAGAAAGGTGTCTAAAAGAGTATATTTTATAACACTAAAAAAATATATAGGGATTGCTTTAAAAGATGGTAAATAACAAATAAAAAAAGGTCGCTGAAGTGATCTTTTTTTATTTGTTTATACTTTATTATTGAGTGTATACATAGAAAGAATGTGCTTCTTAAACCAAATAAATACAACTAATATTTTGAAAAAATAAACAAAATAGGATTTTTATTTTTGTTTAGAGACATATAAATATTAATATAAAATTCTTCCATATATATGTCTATATACAAAAATAAAGTCAAATAAATATATTTATATACTTTTATTATTGATTATATACATAAATGATATAATATTATTTAGTTCTTTTACTAAAAATAAACTTCAAAAAAGTTTATTGTGTTTTTCATTTGAAATATATGATAAAATCTATATATATGAATAAAGGTGAAAAATACTAACATTATCAATGGTGCATTAAAAATATAAGATATAAATGTATACTAACAAAAATAAAGGGGTATTTATGAAGCTTAAATCAACAATAAATAATGGAAAATTATATAGGGGAGGAGTTCCCTATTTTTTGGAATCTGAAAAAGATCAAGTAATATATATATCCTCTTCTAATAAAAATATAATCGACTACTATTTTACATTAAAGCAAGAGATGGATGTTTTAAAGATAGAAAATTATAATTATACAGAGGAAGAGTTTGATTGTATAACCTTTGAGTTGTTGGAAAAATTAAAGCTAAAGAATTCAAAAATATTAATATCTATTGAGAGTATCTTTAAAAAATACTTTATAAATTCTGAATTATTAGAGTTTTGTGTAGAAAAAGAATATAAATTAAAAAAGATAATAGAAAAATTGGAAAAAAGTGGATTTAAAAAAAATTATTTGGTTGAAAAAAGAGGTGAATATAGCCTTAGGGGAGATATATTGGATATATTTGCTTTTGATGGTAAAAATCCAATTCGTTTAGAATTTTTTGATGATATGTTAGAAGAAATCCGTATATTTGATGCAGAAACTCAGAGATCAATGGAAAAAATAAATAATATTCAAATGTACATAAACAAAAATAAAGATGAAAATTATACATTTTTAGATTTATTAGATAAGATAAAAGATGGGAAAAGAAAAATATATTTAGAGAATAAAGAAATCCTCGATTATAAGGTAGAGGAATATATTTTAGATAAAAGACAAGATGAGGAAGAAATTCGTCTAGAATATTCTAAAATAAAAAATATATCGGAAAAGATAGAGTTAAAAAGATTTGAAGATGAAGAGATCGAAAATTATAAAAATTATGATTATATAAAAAAATTATCTCAAAATAAAAATATAACAATATTGACAGAGGAAAAAAGAAGATATAGTGAAATATTTAATGGAACATCTATAAAAATAGAGAGATCCCCCCACTATGAAGGGTTTAAATATAAAAATAATCTTATTCTGACGGATAGGGAATTAAAAGGAATTAGAGTAAAGAGAAGTGAAAAAAGGTCAGATGGGATAAAATTAAAAAAAATAGAGCAAATACTACCAAATGATTATATAATCCATGAAATTTATGGTGTAGGAATTTATTTAGGAGTAGAAGATATAAATAGTGAAGACTATTTAAAAATAAAATATGCAGATGAGGATAAACTTTTTGTACCTATAGCCAGTCTAAATAAAATAGAGCGGTATATATCTGAACCAGGGATAGTACCTGATATATTTAGATTAGGTAGAAGAGGATTCAGAAAACGACAGGAAAAAATAAAAAAAGAGATAGAAAAATTTGCCATAGAACTACTAGAAATACAAGCGAAAAGAGCTATGAATGTAGGTTATTCGTTTACCAAAGATACTATTTGGCAAGAAGAATTTGAAGAAGGATTTCCATATAATGAGACTAAGGATCAACTAAAAGCTATATTAGAGGTTAAAGAGGATATGGAATCACCCTCTGTTATGGACAGGATAGTTTGTGGGGATGTTGGATATGGAAAAACAGAGGTAGCTATGAGAGCGGCATTTAAGGCTCTTATGGATGGTAAGCAAGTTGTGATATTAGCTCCTACTACAGTTTTGGCTACTCAGCACTTTGAAAGATTTAAGGAGCGATTTCAAAATTTTCCACTAGAATTGGAATTACTATCTAGATTAAAAACTACTAAAGAGCAGACAGAGATAGTAAAAAAAATAAAAGATGGTGTGGTAGACCTTGTTATTGGAACTCATAGGTTATTATCTAAAGATATAAAGTTTAAAGATCTAGGTCTAGTTATAATAGATGAAGAACAAAAATTTGGAGTGAAGGCAAAAGAACATTTAAAAACAATGAGAAACAATGTAGACATGTTGACATTAACAGCAACCCCAATTCCTAGAACATTAAATTTAGCTCTTTTAGGAATAAGGGATATATCTATTATTCAGACTCCTCCAACTAATAGAGTCCCAATAGAAACTTATATTATAGAAAAAAATAAAGGTGATATAAAAAACGCTATCATGAAAGAAATAGCTCGAGAGGGGCAGGTTTTTTATCTATATAACTCTGTTAAAGGAATGAGAGTAAAACTAAAAGAATTGAAAGAAATAATTTCTGAATACGTTGTAATAGATTTTATCCACGGTCAAATGCCTTCAAATGAGATAAAGTATAAGATAAACTCTTTTGAAAATGGAGAGATAGATGTACTTCTGACAACTACAATCATAGAAAATGGCATAGACATAGAAAATGCCAACACTATTCTTATAGAAAATTTTGATAAATTAGGATTATCCCAAGTATATCAGCTTCGTGGAAGGGTAGGAAGAAGTAGTAAAAGAGCCTATTGTTATTTATTAGTAGATTCTTTAAAAGGTGGAACAGAAAAAGGAAAACAGAAAAGAGAATCAATAAAAGAAATAAAAGACCTAGGAGCAGGATTTAAATTATCTTTAGAGGATATGAAAATAAGGGGAACAGGAGAAATTTTAGGAGAGAAACAGCATGGGGCATTAAAAATATTTGGTTATGATATGTACCTTAAGATGCTAGATAAAGAAATAAAAAAAATAAAGGGAAAAGAAATCATAGCAGAGGATATAGAGCTAGATATAGGCGTTCATGGGTATATACCTAGTGAATATATAGAGGAAGTAGAAAAAATAGTTATATATAGAAGATTAGTTATTATAGATACAATCTCTGAATTAGAGCAAATGAAAGATGAGGTAAAGGATAGATTTGGAAAATTACCAAAAGTCGTAGAAGATCTATTTGAGTATTTGGTTATAAAAATTAAAGCTCAAAAAAATTATATTCAAAGTATAAAACTAGAGGATGGATCATATAGGATAAAATTTATAGAAAGCAAAATAAATATTGAAAAAATTCAAGAATTAATCTTGTCTAAAAAAATAAGATATCTTCAAAAAGAAGGAGTTATTGAAATAGATAGTATAAGAGAATTTTTTGAAGATTATAAATAAAGGGAGGAACAAAATGAAAAAAATGGCAATAATATTAATCATCGCCTCACTGGCGTTGACAGCTTGTAATAAAAAAGAGGGAGGAGTAAAAACTAAAGATGAATCTAATGTAATTATGGTTATTGGGAATGAAAATTTAACTGAAACAGAATTACAGGAAAAAATAGCAACTCTTCCAGCTCAGTATAAAGAATATTCTAAATCTGAAAAAGGTAGAGCAGCTCTAATAGAAGAAATAACTGTAAGAAAGATTTTAAAACAGGAAGCTATAAAAACAGGAATTGAAAATACTGAATCTTATAAAAAAGATTTAGAAAGTGTTAAAGAAGATCTATTGATAAATCATGTAGTTAATAAGAAAATAGTAGAAAGTGTAAAGTTAACAGATACAGAATTAGAGGCTGAATATGAAAAAAATAAAGAAAATTTTAAGAGACCTGAGCAGATAAAAGCTGCTCATATATTAATAAATGTAAGTGAAGGCATGACTAAGGTTCAAATAAAAGCTGCTAAAAAAAGAGCTGAAAAAATATTAAAAGAGGTTACACCAGCAAACTTTAATGAAATGGCAAAAAAATATTCTGAGGGACCTACATCTGAAAATGGTGGAGAGCTTGGATGGTTTGATAAAACTTCTATGGTAAAAGAATTTGCTGATGCGGCCTTTACAGGGGTACCGGAAAAAATATATGGAACTGTTGTTAAAACACAATTTGGTTATCATATAATATATGTTGAAGATAAAAAAGAGGCTGGATATTTAAGTTTTGAAGAAGTAAGACAATCTTTAGAGAAGGAACTATTAAATAAGAAAAGGGCTGAAGAGTATAGAGTATGGGTAGAAGACTTAAAAAAAGATTATATAAAAAAATAAAAGTTATATAGAAAAATAAAATAGGTGGCTTAGCCACCTATTTTATTGCATTTTTTAAAAAAATGAAATACTATTAAAACTAGAAGTAAATATATTAAATTAAGAGTTTATTATTGAGTGTATACATATTAGATATATTTTATTATTGGAGGAAAAAGATGAATGAATTTTATAAGTTGGTAGATATAATGAAAAAATTAAGGGCTCCTGATGGGTGTCCGTGGGATAGAGAACAAACTATTGAGAGTTTGAAACCTTATTTATTAGAAGAAACCTACGAAACTTTGGAAGTAATGGATATAGGTGGAGAGGAATTAAAGGGGGAGTTAGGAGATCTTTTACTAAATATTATTTTTCAATCTTTAATAAAAGAGGAGGAGGGAGAATTTACAATTGATGATGTAGCTAAAAAAGTCAGTGAAAAATTAATTAGAAGACACCCTCATATTTTTGCAGGGGTAGAGGTAAAAGGAACAAAGGATGTTATTAAAAACTGGGATGAAATAAAGAAAAAAGAAAAAGAACATAGGGGTAGAAAATCTATTTTAGATGGAATTCCAAAAATTTATCCACCATTAGCCAAGGCATATAAATTACAGGTTAAAGCTGCTAAAGTGGGATTTGATTGGGAAGATGAAGTGGGAGCATTGAATAAATTAGAGGAAGAATTAGGAGAGATGAGAGCAGCCTATGAAAAAAATGACATGGAAAATTTAAAAGAAGAGATTGGAGATGTTGTTTTTACGTTGGTAAATATTGCTCGAAAATTAGATATAGATATTGTGGATTCTGTTATGAAAACAAATAATAAATTTGAGGATAGATTTAGATATGTAGAAGCTAATTGTGACTTAGGAAAGAGCACATTAGAAGAGATGGATAGGTTATGGGATGAAGCTAAAAAGAAATAGCCTTAAAAATATTTAATTTGGAGAGGAAGAAAAAATATAGTATAAAATATTATGGAATAGTATCTTTTTTTAAGATATTAAAATTAGGAGGAACGATGCGTTTAGATAAATTTTTTAAGGTCTCTAGAATAATAAAAAGAAGACCTGTAGCAAAGACTGTATTAGATAATAAAAAGGTAAAATTAAATGGGAAAATTTCCAAGGCAGGAACCACAGTGAGTGTAGGAGATATAATTGAATTGGAATATTTTAGTAAATATATGAAGGTTGAAGTTTTAGAGGTACCTAGTGGAAATACTAAAAAAGATAAAGCTGAAGAATTATTTAAAATATTAGAAGTAAAAGAAATAGAGACAGGAGAATAATTTCTTTCGATCCACTAATATTCAATTTAGTCTCAGTTGAGAAAAGCTGAAATGTGGTTAAAAGTAAGATTAATTATAAGATAGATAAAAAATGGTTTATTATTGAGTGTATACATAAAGGAGAATTAGTGATTGTTGAGTTAAAATCAAATGCTAAGATAAATTTAGGATTGAATATAGTTGGAAAAGCAAAAAATGGATATCATTTTTTAGATATGGTGATGGTTCCAATTTCTCTTGCAGATGATTTATCTGTAAATTTTAGAGAGAAAAAAGGAAATTTAAAGATAGATACGAATAAGAAAGAAATCCCTGTTGGGAAAGAGAATATAATATATAAAATTTATAAGGTATTTTATAAAGAAACTGGATTAGAAGAACAGATGATAGAGGTATATCTAAAAAAGAATATTCCATCTCAAGCTGGTCTTGGAGGAGGGAGTTCTAATGGTGCCTTTTTCTTTAATACATTGAATGAATATTATGGAAATCCTATAAGTTTTCAAAGAGCAATAGAGATAACCAAAGATATTGGTGCAGATATCCCATTTTTTCTTTTAAATAAATCTAGTAGGGTAGAGGGGATTGGAGAAAATTTAGAAGAAATAGAAAATAACATAAAAGATAAAATAATTTTAATAAAACCCAATTTTGGTGTAAGTACTGTAGTAGCATATAAAAATTATGCTAAATTAAAAGATAAAAAAGATGCTGATATAGATAAAATTATAGAAGGTATGAAGTCTGGGAATTTAGAAGAAATAGAAAATTACTTAGAAAATCATTTGGAACAAGTATTATTATTAGAGGATAAAAATATAATTAAATTTAGAAAAAAATTAGAAGATTTAGGCAAAACTCAAGATATGAAGTTTTATATGTCTGGTAGTGGTAGTTGTTATTATTCTTTTGTAGAAAAAGATAATATAGATCAAATTTATAACAAAATAAAAACAACAATGGAGGGCTGCAAAGTTGAAATATGTAGTTTTCTTTGAATAAACTAAAAAGGAGAGTACTAAAAATGAATATTACAGATGTAAGACTGAGAACAGTAAAAAATGAAAATGAATTAAAATTAAAGGCTTATGCGGATATCACATTGGATGGAAGTTTTGTTATTCATGGATTAAAAGTTATCGATGGTCAAAAAGGCATGTTTGTGGCTATGCCATCTAGAAAGATGCCCAATGGTGAATTTAAAGATATAGCTCATCCTATTACGCCAGATTTAAGAAGAATTTTAACAGAGATTGTTATAAAAAAATACAATGAAAGCATTGAAGAGATAAAACATACAGAGGAAATAAATCCTGTAGAGGGTTAAAAAAGTATATAAAAACAATAAAAAATGCCGAAATTTATCGGCATTTTTTTATTGAAGAAAAGAGATAAAATTATCTAATCTGCCCATCTCCTCTAATTATATATTTAACAGAAGTAAGCTCCTTTATTCCCATAGGTCCTCTTGCGTGGAGTTTTTGAGTACTAATACCAATTTCTCCTCCAAATCCAAAGGCTCCTCCATCAGTAAATCTAGTAGAAGCATTAACATAAACTGCTGCAGAATCTACTTCCCTTAAAAATTTTTGAGTATTTTTGTAATTTTCACTAATTATTGCTTCTGAATGTTTCGTAGAGTGAGTATCTATATGTTTTATAGCTTCATCTATGGAATCTACAGTTTTGATAGATAAAATAAGATCTAAATATTCAGTATTCCAGTCACTATCAGTTGTAGGGATAGCATTGGGTAAATATTTTATAGATCTTTCATCAGCTCGAATCTCTACTCCTAAATCTACTAATTTTTCTCCCAAACTAGGCAGTAATTTAGAGAGACTATGGTTATGAACCAAGAGCGTTTCCATAGCATTACATACTCCTGGCCTAGAAGTTTTGGCATTGATAATAATATCTATAGCCATCTTCAAATCTGCATTTGAATCAACGTATGTATGACATAGACCAGCACCGGTTTCTATCACAGGAACACTAGCATTTGCAAGGATAGCTTTTTTTAATCCTTTACCTCCCCGGGGAATAATTACATCTATAAAATCATTCATGGTAATTAATTCCGTTACACAATTTCTATCGATATTCTCAATTAATTGAATAGCACCATTAGGTAAACCTAATTTTTTACCTGCCTCAGTTATTACTTTTGCTAAAGCCATATTTGAACAAAGAGCATCCGATCCACCTCTTAAGATAATAGCATTTCCAGATTTTAAACTGAGAACAGCAGCATCTACAGTAACGTTTGGACGAGATTCAAAGATCATACCAATAACACCTAAAGGAACACGAATCTGTGATATCTCCATCCCATTTTCATGTCTGAATCCACTTAAAGTTTCACCGATGGGATCATCTAAAGCTATAAGTGTTCTAATCCCTTGAGCCATCCCATGAATTCTTTCCTCAGTTAGAGTCAACCTGTCAATAAAAGCAGGTGTAAGTCCGTTTTTCTTACCTTTAATTAGATCTTTTTCATTTTCTATTTTTATAAATTCTACATTGTTTAAAAGTTCTTTAGCCATTTCTTCTAATATATTATTTTTAGTAGTAGTGTCCATTTTAAGTAATTTTCTAGAAGCTTTTTTAGCTAAGATACCCATATTATTCATATAATTTTTCATGATTTTATATCTCCTTTATTAAAAAATAAACATGTTATCCATATGTATAACTTCATCATAATCTTTATGTCCTAAAATGTTGTTAATATCATATGAGTTTTTTCCTTTGATAAGATCTACCTCAACCTGATTATAGTTAGAAATTCCAACAGCAATTTCATGTTGTTTACTATCACAAATAGATACAACTTCTCCCCTGTGGAAATCACCTTGACATTTCACAATTCCAATAGAAAGAAGACTATGATGACTTTTTAAAGCTGCTATAGCTCCATCATCTATAAAGATCTTACCTGTTTTTGTAGTTCCATAGGTGATCCAATGTTTACGAGCTTTTAATTTTATCTTAGTCTCTAAAAACAGTGTTCCGATTTCCTTACCATCCATGATATCTCCTATAAGTGAAGGATCAAATCCTTTAGCTATAATCATAGGAATTCCAGCAGAAGTGACTATCTCAGCAGCACTTATTTTAGTAGCCATACCTCCAGTTCCAAATTTACTTCCAGCTCCAGTAGCTATAGTTTTAATATGATTATCTATTTTTTTAACTGTATTGATAAGGGTAGCGTTAGGATCAATTTTTGGATTACCAGTATAGAGACCATCTATATCAGATAGGATAAGTAATAGATCTGCATCTATCAAGGTAGATGTAAAAGCTGAGAGAGTATCGTTATCTCCTACTTTTATCTCTTCTACAGCAACCGAATCATTTTCATTAATGACTGGAATTATTCCCATAGAAATCAATCTCAGACAAGAGTTTCGAGCATTTAAGTATCTTCCACGATTGGATATATCACCCTTTGTTAAAAGTAGTTGTCCTATTTGTTTTCCATATTCAGAAAATAATTTCTGATATAGGTGTATAAGAGCAACCTGTCCCACAGATGCAACAGCTTGTTTATCTGGTAGAGTTTTAGGTCTTTCTTTTAATCCTAAACTACCCATTCCAGCTCCAATAGCCCCTGAGGTAACTAATATAACTTCATACCCTTTGTTGTGGAGGTTAGCTAGTTCACGGACTAATTTATCTATTCTAGATAGATTTAATAATCCATTTTCAAATGTAAGAGTAGATGTTCCTACCTTTATAACTAATCGTTTTGTGTCTTTTAAATAATCTTTTCGAGTCATAAAATCCCACCTTCTAAATTTTAATTTTCTTTACAGTATATCATAGTTTTTAATATTCGTTAAAAGGAAAAAAACGCTTAAAAAATATTTACTTTCAATTAAATAAAAAAATTATAAGAGATTAAGTTTTGAATTTTAAGAAAAAAGATAAATGTTTTGCAATAAATTCGATATATCGAAAAGTAACTATATTGTCTTTAGATTTATTAATTTTGTATTTTTAGAAGTTTAACCCATACATTATCTTTATAAATGTTATAGCAGAAACTACTTGTATTACTCCAATTGCTAATCCATATGTTATAGCTTTAGGACCCTGACTAAAGAGAGTGCTTAATTTGACTCTCATTCCTATTCCTGCAAGAGCTATGATCTCAAATTTAGAACTTATAAAGTGAAATATATTTGAAAGATCTCCATTGAATACTCCTAAAGTTTTTAGAGTTGTAAAAATGAAAAACCCAGTAATATACCAAGGGATATTTAATTTTTTAAATCCATTTTTTTTAGTTCCTTCTAAAGTAGCTTCATTTACTTCTATCTCAACCTCGATTTTTATTTCTTTTTCAATCTGAGCCATCTTACTATCTGCAGCGACTTTTTTACCTAAATAAGTAACCAATACCACTATGAATATAATTCTTATTATTTTAAATATTGTAGCTAACTCTAAGACCTCACTATTAACTAATTGACCGGCTCCAATAACCTGTCCTACCGATTGAAGAATCCCTCCTATAAGAGCAGAGGTCATAACGGTGTCTCCATTAAATATTATTCTAGAGATAAGAGGAAGTAAAAACATCAATACAGTTCCAACTAAGTTTACTATTGTAATAGATATCCCGAGATCACTTTTTTCTGGTTTAACAACGGGAGAGACTGCTCCAATTGCCGACGATCCACATACTGCGTTCCCACTACCCATTAGATATGTAAATTTTTTCTCAAATTTCATCTTTTTTCCAATCCATAAAGCAGCTGCGACAGTTGTTACCATTTGAAGGATAATAAAACTTACTCCTTTGACTCCTACACTAAAAACACTATATATATTGAGGGTCCCTCCTAAAAGAACTATTGAATAAGACAATAAATTTGACTCTGAAAAAACAGATCCAGCAGCAAATTTATCAATTTTAGCTAAAGTATTTCCTATAATAATTCCCAGTATGATAGAGAAACTTGCACCTCCTAATTTGGGAAAAACCTCACCTAAAACACTTCCGATATATGCAATCACAGAACAAACAATAAATCCCGGTATAATTTTTTTTATATTCATATCTCTCACTCCCTTTATTAATATAGTTATATTTTAAACTAAGTTTAATCATAAGTTAAATACTAATAATTAATATTTAGCATAGGTTATATGCTATGTATTAAAAAAAAGAAACCTCATTAGGTTAAACTATTACATGAAAAGTAATAACTTAACCCAATGAGGTCAGTGCAGATCTTTATTTTTTAGATAAATTATATCCTTTGGAAAACTCTATAAATTTTTCTATCAATTTAGAAAATTCCTTATCTTTATGATAAAGTAGTTTTAGATGCCTTTTTATCTCTAAATCCTTTATTCTGCTGACAGATATTTCCTTTCTTTTTTGCTCTTCTACTATGGTTAATTTAGAGACACAAGCTACTCCTAGATCTTTTATCACCGCTCTTTTTATTGCTTCAGTTCCTCCAAATACAAAGATGTTTTTATCTCTTATTCCCAACGCATCTTCGTAAGTTTTTCTGCTACCGCTTCCTTTTTCTCTGAGGATAAAAGTTTCTTCTTCTAATTTTTTACTATTTATTTCTTTTTTCCATTTTTTATTAGGAGATGAGATTATAACCATTTCATCTTCCCAAAGATCCAGAGTTTCGAGTTCTTCAGCTTCTACTTTTCCTTCTACGAGTCCTATATCTATATTATTTTTTAATAAATCTTCTGATATTTCCAGAGTATTTGTAATATATAGTTCTATATCAACTTTGGGATATTCTTGTTTGAAATCAGCTATGATATCAGGCAAAAGATATGTTCCTATAGTTGTGCTAGCCCCTATCCTTAGATTTCCAGACCTAACTTCCCTCATATCATCCATTGCTTTTTGAGACTCTTCATATAAATTTAATATTCTCAATGCATATTTTTGGAAGACTTTTCCCTCTTCTGTTATATAAAGTTTTCGTCCTATTCTCTGAAATAATTTAACACTCATTTCTTCTTCTAATTCTTTTATAACCTGACTTATGGAAGGTTGGCTTATGTAAAGGATTTTACCAGCCTCTGTCATATTAAGTATTTCAGATACAGTGTAATAGATCTCTAACTTTCTTATTGTCATAATATTTTCTCCTTTATAATAGGTTTAACCTATTATTCCTTAATTTGTCAAGGGAAAGATTGACTTTGTTTTGCAACTTTTGAGTTTTATTTTACACTTGGAATGGAATTGCGAACTAAAAAAACATATGCTATACTCAAAGTAGAAGTTAAAACTATTAGATGGAGGAAAATATGAAAAAAATATTAATAATATTTATAGTTGTGACCTCTATTTCTTTTAGTTCGCAGATGTATGGAGATATATCTGACGAGCATTGGGCATATAGAGCAATTGAAAATCTATATATAAACGGGATTTTACCCAAAGATTCTACAAGTTTTGATGGGGATAAAAAGATCAATAAGTACGACTTGATTTACTATCTGTCTAAAACTCTAAATAAGATAGATGAAACTAAAGCTAGCCAATCAGATTTATTAATTTTAGAACATCTGGTCTATGATTTTTCCAATGAACTAAATAAGATGGGATTTAATACAGATTTATATATAAAAAAGATAAAAGCCAATGAAGATAATATAAAAATGTTAAATCAAAGAGTTCGAAATAACGAACTAGAGATTGAAAAATTAAAGTTGGAATTAGAAAAAATGAAATAATAAATATATTGTTATTTAAAATTAAGTAGTTGTAGGAGGACAAAAGATGAAAAAATTATCATTTGATTTTTCTAATAATGACCAGTTTTTTGGTGGTCACGAATTAGAATTTATGAATAATTATATTGAGACAGCAGAAAAAGCGTTGATGGAAGGAACAGGAGCAGGGCACGAATTTTTAGGATGGGTAAATTTACCATCAGATTATGACAAAGCGGAATTTAACAGAATTAAGGTAGCTGCTGAAAGAATAAAAAAACAATCAGAAGTTTTAATTGTAGTTGGAATAGGTGGATCTTATTTAGGAGCTAAATCTGCAATCGAATTTTTAACTCATACATTTTACAATGAATTACCAGCAGAAAAAAGAGATACTCCAGAGATATATTTCGCAGGAACTAATATTTCAGGAACTTATTTAAAGCATCTAATAGAATTGATTGGAGATAGAGATTTTTCAGTAAATGTAATATCTAAATCAGGTACAACTACTGAGCCAGCAATTGCATTTAGAGTATTAAAAAAATTACTTATAGAAAAATATGGAAAAGATGAAGCTAAAGATAGAATCTATGCTACAACAGATGCAGAAAAAGGAGCATTAAAAAAATTAGCTACAGGTGAAGGATATGAAACATTTGTAGTACCTGACAATGTAGGAGGAAGATTCTCTGTTTTAACAGCAGTAGGATTATTACCTATAGCAGCAGCAGGAATAGATATAGATGGACTTATGGAAGGAGCAGCAGAGGCAATGGTAGACTACAAAGTACCATATGCTGAGAACGATTGTTATAAATATGCAGCGGTAAGAAATATCTTACATAAAAAAGGTAAAGACATAGAGTTATTGATAAACTATGAACCTAGATTACATTATATAGCAGAATGGTGGAAGCAATTATTTGGAGAATCTGAAGGTAAAGATAACAAAGGACTGTATCCTGCATCAGCAGATTTTACTGCTGATCTCCATTCTTTAGGACAATATATTCAGGATGGAAAGAGACATCTTTTTGAAACTCTTATTAATATAGAAACTCCAGAATTAGATATGGTTATAGAAGAGGATGACTTAAATTTAGATGGACTAAACTATTTAGCAGGGAAAACTATGGATTACGTAAATAAAATGGCAGCAGAAGGAACTAGATTAGCTCATAGAGATGGAAATGTACCTAACTTAACTATTAATTTACCAGAAGCTACCCCCTATCATTTAGGGTATATGTACTACTTCTTTGAGAAAGCTTGTGCAATCAGTGGATACCTTTTAGGAGTAAATCCTTTTGATCAACCAGGTGTAGAAGCTTATAAAAGTAATATGTTTGCTCTATTAGAAAAACCAGGATTTGAAAAAGAGACAGAAGAAATCAAAAAAAGATTAAAGTAATATTTTTTTTAAAATAAAGAACATAAGATTAGATATCTGTTATGGGTATTGAATCTTATGTTCTTTTTTATTAATAATTATTTTTTACTCTTCACATTAACTTCACAATGGTCGGTTATTATAACTATATAAATAGAAATAAAATAATTAAATCAGGGAGTGATTAAAATGAAAAAGAAAATAATAGTAGGTTTATTAATGGTATCAGCACTATCTTTTGGAGCAGGAAATAATAATATGAAAAATACTAATAATGGTGGTCAAAGAGGATTTAACCATACTCAAATGATGGATAACTTATCTGATAGTCAACAGATCGAACTAACAAGGGTAATGGAAGATAGAAGAGATGCTAACTACAAAAAAGGTCTAGATATTAAATCTAAAGAATTAGAATTAGAAAAATTATTAACAGAGGATAAAATTAATTGGAAGAGTGTTGAAAGAGTAAATAATCAAATTTCAGAGATGAAAGCTGATCAAAGATTAGAGAGTATGAAATTTAGAAGTGAGATAGAGGATAAATATGGAATTTCTATGGGACATAAGGGAATGAGAGGAAATAAAGGATCTAAAAATGGAAATCATATGATGAAGGGTCAGATGGGAAATGGAATGAAAAATGGTAACCAAACGAACGGTGGAAACAGAAATAATTAAGGTTAAACAAATAAAAATAGGGCCCAGTATATAAACTGTAATTTTTGTCAAGGACTATAAAAAAAGGTATGGCTAACATATTAATAAAAGGGAGTGTTGCAAATTTTGGGGTCTATCCCAAATTACATTCTTAGCTGATAGGGTATCTTAAAATGGTACCCTTTTCTTTTACTATTTTTTATAAATATTCTTCTAATCTATCTTCAAATATTATTGAAACTATTCTTAATATGTTTTCCGAGCCTCTTACTTTTTGAGTCTATTTTTTATATTCTATTTAAAATAAGTAACTGGAATATTCATATTAGATATCCCCCAAAAGACAAGTAGATAAACTAAATCTATTTGTCTTTTTTTTGTGTCACTATGATTTTAAATCTGGAAGATTTTGGAAAAAAGCACTAACAGGATCGATTAGAAGAGTAGATAAAAAGACAACTAATTATTTCAAAAATAATTTATTTTTATTATTTATTTTATTTTTATTTGACACTTGATCAAATGAATGTTACTTTTGTACTAATAAAAAAAACAAAATAAAAAAAAAGGAGGATTATGATAAGAAATGAATAGTCTTATCGTAAAAAAATAATGAAAAAAATAATTTTATTTGATCACAAAGGAAAATTTGATTACACGATAGACGAACTTTTACAATTAGGTATAAAAATATTTTGTATTAATAGCCATTCGAATATTCAAGAGAGAAAAGATTTAGAAGTTCACTATGTAGATTATTTTGATGAACCTGATAAAGCTCTAAAAATAATAGAAGAACTCCATAATAAACATAATTTTGACGGAATTCTTTGTTTTTCTGAAAGAAGTCTAACATTTGTGTCTCACTTATGTAAAAACCTAAATTTAAACTTTCAATCGATAGAGACTATAAAAAACACTAGAAATAAATTAAGGTTAAAGGATCTTTTTATAAAAAACAATGTTAATACATCTAAGTATATTTCAATTGATACAGAAGATAAAATAGAAAAAAGTGATGTTAAATTATTGAAATATCCATTAGTAGTAAAACCAAGTAGTGGAATGGGAAGTATGGGAGTTATAAGGGCAAATAATTTTGAAGAAGTTCGAAATGCAGTTGAAACTGTTAGTGAAATCAACAAAAAATATATGACTAATCTAACTGAAAATATGAAAACTACTAAAAATCCAATAATTATAGAAGAGTATGTTGATGGTAAAGAATATGTAATAGAAACATTTTCGTATAAGGGAGATGTTCATATTTTATCTGTTGGCTATAAAGGATATCCAGTGGGTCCTTACTTTGAAGAAACTATATATATAGCACCTGCTAAATTAGATTCTAGTACAATGGAACTATTATATAAAAATGTTATAGAAGGAGTAAAAGTAGCTGGAATTAAAAATGGAGCAGCCCATGTAGAAGCTAGAATTAATAACTTAGGAATTCCGTATATATTAGAAATAGGTGCTAGAATTGGAGGCTCAGGAGTGTCACATTTTATTGTGAAAGAAACAACAGGAGTAAATTTTCTTGATTTGTGTTTAAAAGTCGCATTAGAAGAAACTATTGATATAGATAAAGAATTATTTAAATCAATTTCTAAGTATGCTTGCAATTATATTGTACAAATAGGAGAAGGCGGAGAATTATTAGAAGTTAAAGGTTTGAAAGAAATACAACATCATCCTGAAACTTATAAAACTTTTTTTATGGAAAGTATAGGGAAAATTTATTATCCATCTCCAAAGGGGTCATTTTTTAATGGTTATCCAGGGTTTATTTTTTCAACTCATAACAGCTATAACGAAGTAGTTAATTATTGTGATTTTTTAGATAAAACAATAAAATTATCTTTTAGAGAGATATAAAAAATATGAAAAAAGATTATGGTAGTAATAATAACATAAATTTAGAACAATAGGAGGCGATTATCTTGAATAAAGACTTGGATAGAGGGGCATTACTCCCTCTTTTAATAAAGCTTTCAATACCTTCTACAATTTCAGCCCTTATAAATATTATTTATAATATCACAGATCGTTATTTTATTGGGCAATATCTTGGCCGATATGCAATGAGTGCTCTATCTATAATTTTTCCACTTATTTTACTTATAAATGGTACTGGATTTTTATTTAGTATCGGTGCTGGAGCCCTTACTGGAATCCGATTAGGAGAAAAAAACAAGATGAAGCTGAAAAAATATTAGGGACAACTATATTTTGGGTTATTCTAGTTGGAAGTTTTTATTCGATATTGATCCTTTATTTTTTAAACTTTTTTTTAACTAAAATGGGTGGAACAGAAGATAATTTAGGATATGCTATAAACTATTCTAAATGGCTGTTTCCTGCAATAATAACTCAAATAATGTATATGGTTCTTTGTGCTTTTTTACGGACTGAAGGAAAAGCTCGAAAATCTATGTTTATAACTATGGTTAGTACTTTTTTAAATATAATTTTAGACTATATTTTTATTGCCCACCTAAATATGGGAATGAAAGGGGCTGCATTAGCTACTGCTATAGCGACTTTTCTACCTAGTTTATACCTTATTATTTGTTTTACAAAATCTAAAACATTAAGACTAAGAAAAAAGTATATTCTTCCAAATTTTTTAATCATTAAACAGATATTTTCTATAGGTAGCCCAGCTTTTTATAATCAATTTCTATACGGTGTTATGATTTTTATTATGAATAAACAACTTTTAATTTATGGAGGAGATATAGCCCTTGCTGCAATTGGTATTATAACAACTATTAGGTCATTAATTAGCTCTAGTTTTATGGGATTTAATAATGGAAGACAGCCAATTCTTTCATTCAACTATGGTGCCAAAAACTATAAGAGAGTTAGAGAGACCTTTCTTCTTTCTTCTAAAATTATATTAAGTATATCTATGATATTTGTTATATTTATTATGATAAAGGCAGAAAGTATTAGTAGTTTTTTCGTTAAAGATGATACTAAATTAGTTGAATTTACAGCGTGGAGTATCAAAAGACATTTGTTTTTTATGACTGGAACAGCTTTATACATTACTTGTGCAAACTATTTTCAATCTATTGGGAAAGGCAGTTTTACAACAAAATTAGTCATTGTAAGACTTATCATATTAAATATACCCTTACTTTATCTATTACCATCATATTTTGGTATGTTAGGTGTTCTTATAGCTTTTCCTATTTCAGATGGAATAACCTCTCTTTTAGCTATTTTTTATATAAAAAAAGAACTGAAAGAATTAATTTTGATGGACCAATTAGATTTATCAAAAATCTAGTATGGATATTCTTTAACAAAGAAAATGGAAGTTAGGAAATAACTATTTCGGAACTTTCAAAATTCAAGTCAATAAAATCAATCTTAAAAGGACACTAATTTTCTAGTGTCCTTTTATTTGATCTCTTTTCTATATTTTAATCACTTTTTTACCTACTAATTTTATTGTATTAATAGCTAGTATTTTGGTTGGATCTAAAAAATTTCCCTTTAGTTCCATTTTTTCAAAAGCTACAGGTAATTCTGTACATCCTAAAATAATCTTATCAATTCCTAATTTATAAAAGTATTCTATAACAGAATTTATATCTATTTCATCTATATTGTTTTCCCCTTTTTTTACCTTATAGATTAATTCCATTACAATTTCTTGTAATTCTATAGAAGGAATTGTGACTTCTATTTCACGTTTATTAAAGATATCTTCGTATATCTTACTATAATAAGTTCCCTTCGTAGCTAGGAGCCCCACCTTTTTTACCCCTTTTAATTCTTTCGCTATTTCATCTATCATATTTATGAAAGGAATTGTTACAGAGCTCTTTAGAGTATCATAAAAATAATGAGCTGTATTACAAGGCATAACTATAAAATCAGCCCCCATAGCTTCTAATTTTAAAGCTGAATCAATAAGATACTTCTCAGGATTTTCTCCTTCCCCCAAAATATATGCAGTTCGATCTGGAATTTTTGTATTATTATCTATTAATAGATGCACATGATCACTATCTTTTTTTGCATCGGTATATTTTATTATTTTATTTGATAAATCCATTGTGGCAAGTGGTCCCATACCACCTAAGATACCTACTGTTTTCATTAGTTTAACTCCTTTTACTACTAATTTGTTTTCATTAATTCTTTTCCAGAGATCCCAGGATTAGTCATGTTATATACATTTAATATAACATCTAATTCTTCACTAGTTAATAATCCTTTTTCTATTGTAAGTTCTCTTACTGTTCTACCTGTTTTCAGTGATTCTTTAGCAACTATAGATGCGTTTTCATACCCTACATGAGGATTGATAGCAGTTATAATTCCTATTGAATTCTGTACCATTTCTTCAGTTCTATCTGCATTAGGAGTAATTCCTTTGATACAGTTATAATTTAGTGTTTGAGCACCATTTTTTAAGATTTGAATAGATTGGAATAAGTTAAAGAATAATACTGGTTCAAATACGTTTAATTCCAATTGTCCAGCCTCTGCAGCCTTAGTTATTGTTAAGTCATTTCCAAATATTTGGAAAGAAACTTGATTCATTACTTCGGGTATAACTGGATTCACTTTTCCTGGCATGATAGATGAACCCGGTTGCTTTTGTGGTAAATTGATTTCAAAGAATCCTGCTCTAGGTCCTGATGCCATCAATCTAAGGTCATTTGACATCTTAGATAAGTTTACAGCACATACTTTTAATGCTGATGATAACCATACAAACCCGTCTAAGTTTCTAGTTCCATCAACAAGGTCAGTACTCTGTTTGAAGTCCATACCAGTTACTTCACCTAATTTAGCTGAAATATCTTTTACATATGTAGTATCTGCATTTAATCCAGTTCCTACAGCTGTAGCTCCCATATTAACAAAGTAAAAATCTTCTAATGTTTCTTTTATTCTTTTAATATCTCTTCTTATAGGCCTAGCATAAGCTTTGAATTCTTGTCCCAATCTAATAGGAATGGCATCTTGAAGATGAGTTCTTCCCATCTTGATAACATGATCAAATTCTTCTCCTTTTTCATATAAAGATTTTTTTAATTCTTCTAATTCATTTAATAATGACTCACATAATTGAATTACAGTTAGCTTACCACTTGTAGGAATTACATCATTTGTTGATTGACCGTAATTAACATGATCATTAGGAGTAACAAATTCATATTTACCTAATTTCCCACCCATAATTTCATTAGCTCTATTAGCAATAACTTCATTGACATTCATATTCATAGAAGTTCCTGCTCCACCTTGAATTACATCTGTGATAAATTGATCATGAAATTTTCCAGCTATTATCTCTTCACTAGCACAAATCATAGCTTCTGCAACATCTTTCTCTATTACTCCAGCTTCTAAGTTCATAAGTGATGTAGCTTTTTTAACCATTGCCATTGATTTAATAAATGTCGATGATAATTTATATCCTGTGATTCCAAAGTTATTT